>DASQRI010000039.1:0-4026 GCA_035642975.1 Mycobacterium sp. | reverse complement strand
TGTCCGCTGCCCGGCTGCGGGCGGCGTTGCCGCGCGGCGGCGTGGACGTGGATGCCGCGCTGTCGACCGTTCGCCCGATCGTCGAGGCGGTCGCTGAACGGGGTGCGGAGGCCGCTCTGGAGTTCGGGCAGTCGTTCGACGGGGTGCGGCCGACCACGGTTCGGGTGCCCAGCGTCGAATTGGATGCTGCGCTGGCCGGCTTGGACCGCGACGTCCGCGCTGCGCTGGAGGTGGCGATCGAGCGCACCCGTGCCGTGCACGCCGATCAATGCCGCACCGACGCGACGACGACGCTGGGTCCCGGCGCCACCGTCACCGAGCGGTGGGTTCCCGTCGAGCGGGTCGGGCTGTACGTGCCCGGCGGCAACGCGGTGTACCCGTCCAGCGTGGTGATGAACGTGGTGCCGGCGCAGGCTGCCGGCGTCGGCTCGCTGGTGGTGGCCAGCCCGCCGCAGGCGCAACCGCAGGGCCGGTTCGAAGGCCTGCCGCATCCGACGATCCTGGCCGCTGCCCGGCTGCTCGGCGTCGACGAGGTGTGGGCGGTCGGCGGCGCGCAGGCGGTGGCGCTGCTGGCCTACGGTGGCGTGGACACCGACGGCGCCGAGCTGTCACCCGTCAACATGATCACCGGGCCCGGCAACATCTACGTCACCGCAGCCAAACGGCTGGTCCGCTCGCGGGTCGGCATCGACGCCGAGGCCGGACCGACCGAGATCGCCATCCTGGCCGACGACACCGCCGACCCGGTGCACGTCGCCGCCGACCTAATCAGTCAGGCCGAGCACGACGAAATGGCCGCCAGCGTCTTGGTGACACCCAGCACCAAGCTCGCCGACGCCGTCGACAGCGAACTGGCCACCCAACTGGGGACTACCGTGCACCGGCAGCGGGTGACGACCGCGCTGGCCGGGCGCCAGTCAGCGGTCATCTTGGTCGACGACATCGACGCCGGTATCCGCACCGTCAACGCCTACGCCGCCGAACACTTGGAGATCCAAACCGCTAACTCGGACAAGGTCGCGGCCCAGATCCGTTCGGCCGGCGCCATCTTCGTCGGCCCGTACTCGCCGGTCAGCCTGGGCGACTACTGCGCCGGCTCCAACCACGTACTACCGACGGCGGGCAGCGCACGGCATTCCAGCGGGTTGTCGGTGCAGACCTTCCTGCGCGGCATCCACGTCGTCGACTACACCGAGGCGGCGCTGAAAGACGTGTCGGGACATGTGATCACGCTGGCCAAGGCCGAAGACCTGCCCGCGCATGGCGAGGCGATACGGCGGAGGTTCGAGCGATGACCAACCGCCCGACGCTCGATGACTTGCCGCTGCGTCACGACCTGCGCGGCAAATCGCCCTACGGGGCGCCGCAACTCGCGGTTCCGGTGCGGCTGAACACCAATGAGAACCCGCATCCGCCCAGCCGGGCACTCGTCGACGACGTCGTCGCATCGGCGCGCGAGGCCGCCGTCGACCTGCACCGCTACCCCGACCGCGATGCGGTGGCTCTGCGCACTGACCTGGCCGCTTACCTCAGTGTGCAGACCGGCGTCCGGCTTGGAGTGGAAAACCTCTGGGCCGCAAACGGTTCCAACGAGATTCTGCAGCAGCTGCTGCAGGCCTTCGGCGGCCCGGGACGCAGTGCGATCGGCTTTGTCCCCTCCTATTCGATGCATCCGATCATCTCCGACGGCACGCACACCGAATGGATTCAGACGGTGCGCGCCGCGGACTTCAGCCTCGACGTCCACGCCGCCGTCGCCGCAATTACCGACCGCCGGCCCGATGTGGTGTTCGTCGCGAGCCCGAACAACCCCACGGGGCAGAGTGTTTCGCTGTCCGACTTGCGCCGGTTACTGGATGCGACACCCGGAATCCTGATCGTCGACGAGGCCTACTGCGAGTTCTCCTCGCGGCCCAGCGCGGTCGCGCTGGTCGAGGAGTATCCGACGAAGCTTGTCGTGACCCGGACCATGAGCAAGGCGTTCGCTTTCGCCGGCGGGCGGCTGGGCTACCTGATCGCCACCCCGGCGGTGATCGACGCGATGCTGTTGGTGCGGCTGCCGTACCACCTGTCCTCGGTCACGCAGGCCGCCGCCCGCGCGGCGCTGCGGCACGCCGATGACACGTTGGGCAGCGTCGCGACGCTGATCGCCGAACGCGAGCGGGTGACAGCAGGGCTGAGCGGCATGGGTTTTCAGGTCGTTCCCAGCGACGCCAACTTTGTGTTGTTCGGGCGGTTCGCCGACGCGCCGGGCACGTGGCAGCGTTACCTGGACGCCGGCATCCTGATCCGTGACGTGGGTATCGCCGGATACCTGCGCGCGACAACCGGACTGGCCGCGGAGAACGACGCATTGCTGGCCGCCAGCGCGCGTCTGGCCGCCACCGAATTGGCCCAGCCGTTAGGAGCGTCATGACCGCCGGTCGCCGCGCACGCGTTGAGCGCACCACCAAAGAATCCGACATTGTCGTCGAGCTCGACCTTGACGGCACGGGAGACGTGCACGTCGACACCGGCGTTCCGTTCTACGACCACATGCTGACCGCGCTGGGCAGCCACGCCAGCTTCGACCTGTCCATCCGTGCCAAGGGCGATGTCGACATCGAGGGGCATCACACCATCGAGGACACGGCGATCGTGCTCGGTCAGGCGCTGGGTCAGGCCCTCGGCGACAAGAAGGGCATCCGCCGGTTCGGCGACGCCTACATTCCGATGGACGAGACGTTGGCGCACGCCGCGGTCGACGTGTCCGGCCGGCCCTACTGCGTGCACACCGGTGAACCGGATCATCTGCGGCACACCACGATTGCCGGCAGCGCGGTGCCGTATCACACCGTGGTCAACCGGCATGTCTTCGAGACGCTGGCGAACAATGCCCGCATCGCGCTACACGTCCGCGTCCTCTATGGCCGCGACCCGCACCACATCACCGAGGCCCAGTACAAAGCCGTCGCCCGGGCATTGCGTCAAGCGGTCGAAGCCGATCCGCGAGTGTCTGGCGTGCCGTCCACCAAAGGCACCCTGTGAGAACCAAATCCGTGGTGGTTCTGGATTACGGTTCAGGCAACCTGCGTTCAGCCCAGCGCGCGCTGCAGCGCGTCGGCGCATCGGTCGACGTGACGGCGGACCTCGCTGCCGCTGCCGCCGCCGACGGGTTGGTGGTGCCGGGTGTCGGCGCCTTCGAGGCGTGCATGACCGGGCTGCGGGGGATAGCCGGCGAGCGTGTCATCGCCGAGCGGGTCGCCGCCGGGCGACCGGTGCTGGGTGTGTGCGTCGGCATGCAAATCTTGTTCGCGCGCGGTGTCGAGTTCGGCGTGGAAACCCAGGGCTGCGGGCAGTGGGCCGGCGCCGTGACCCGGTTGGATGCGCCGGTGATCCCGCACATGGGTTGGAATGTGGTGGCGGGCGCGCCGGGCAGCGCGCTGTTCAAGGGTCTGGACCCTCACGCACGCTTCTACTTCGTGCATTCCTACGCCGCGCAACGGTGGGAAGGCGAACCCGACGTGCTGCTGACGTGGGCCAGGCATGGGGTGCCGTTCCTGGCCGCGGTCGAGGACGGGCCGTTGGCCGCCACCCAGTTCCATCCGGAAAAGAGCGGGGATGCCGGGGCGGCCGTGCTGAGCAACTGGGTTGAGGGGTTATGACGTGCCGTTGATTTTGTTGCCCGCCGTCGACGTGGTCGAGGGTCGGGCAGTCCGCTTGGTGCAGGGCCGGGCCGGTAGCGAAACCGAATACGGCTCAGCGCTGGACGCCGCCCTGGGTTGGCAACGTGACGGCGCCGAATGGGTGCATCTGGTAGACCTCGACGCGGCGTTCGGCCGCGGGTCCAATCGTGAACTGCTGGCCGAAGTGGTGGGCAAGCTCGACGTGCAGGTCGAGCTCTCCGGCGGCATCCGCGACGACGACTCGCTGGCGGCGGCGCTGGCGACCGGCTGCGCTCGGGTCAACCTGGGCACCGCCGCCCTGGAGAACCCGCGGTGGTGCGCGCAGGTGATAGCCGAGCACGGCGACAAGGTCGCGGTCGGC
>DASQRI010000038.1:0-3330 GCA_035642975.1 Mycobacterium sp. | reverse complement strand
CCAGGTCAGCAGTTCCGCAATCATCGCGTCCAGTCGTGCGGCCACCCCCGCCCGGATTGCTCCGTGCAGATCCGTCAGCTTCGGTTGTAGATGACAGCACTGCGTGTGTTTCGGCGTGCAATTTTGGCTCTGACGCAAAGTTGGTGCATCGTTCTACGAAGTTTCCGGCACTCCGATCAGCCGGGCGCGCAGCAAGTCGAGGTTCGCCCGGCCGTACATCTGCCGCTTGACCAGCTTGAGTTTCGTATTCTGCCCCTCGGTCTGACCGTTCGACCACGGCTCGGTCAGTGCCGCCCTCACCGCCGCGCAGTCCTGCCCGACGCCGGATGCGAACGAAGCCAACAAACCTGTCTTCGCGTCCGCAAGCCAGTCATCCAAGCGCTTGTGTTTACGGTGTTGGATCATGCGGTGGAAACGGTCGAGCAGGTCCCGTGCGGCAGTCAGACCGGGTACGGCATCGCTGATCATCGCAACG
Organism: Mycobacterium sp.; assembly: GCA_035642975.1. GTDB lineage: Bacteria > Actinomycetota > Actinomycetes > Mycobacteriales > Mycobacteriaceae > Mycobacterium. The sequence continues at coordinate 2,855 of DASQRI010000038.1, read as the reverse complement.
GTACGAGCGACGGTCTTGGACAACGTATCGCGCTCGGTCGTCATCATGCGGGCGATACTGCGCGCCGACGGTGTCTTGCCGGGCCGCTTGTCCCGAGTTGCGGTTCCTTCGTCTTGCCGCTGTCTGGTCGCCCATTCGCTGACGACACGCAGACTGCCGGTGAAGCCTTTCGTCTTTATGGCCCGCCAGAGCGCGGCGCCATTGTGGTTGCCATCGGCCCACGCGGCCTCAAGCTGTGCCAGGAATGGCTCCAGCGAACTCATCCGGCTGCGGAAGATGTCGTTACGCGCGCCGTGGACGACTTTGCGCACCAGGCCACGTGATTTGTCGGTTTGCCGCATAATCTCTTTGATTGGCATGCCCTGGCCCGCCAATGCCAGGATACCGGCGTTCTCGGCCTCACGGCGAAGCCAGCCGGCATGCTGGCGGCGTTCCGCCGCGCTCAGAGCCGCGGGATCGACCACACCCGCACCAAGAGCCTTGCGGATCGCAACCATCGAGCGTTGCACGGCGGTGAGAAAAGCGGCGCTGGCGTTTTCCATGAGGTGCCATCGGTCGGCGACCTGAACCGCATCAGGACGACCCTCGGCAGCGGCCTGCCGGTAACCGGCGCCGCGGTCACGCGCGATGACCGTGATCGAAGGATGCCTTGCCAGCCAGGCGGCCGCTGTCGCGGCTTCCCGATCCGGCAGGATGTCGATGATGCGTCGCTGTCCCAGGTCGCAGATAATCGTGCCATAGCGGTGACCCCGCTTCCACGCAAAGTCATCGATCCCGACGACACGCGGTTCCCTGGGTGGTTGGACAGCGCGGCGCCGCACGACGCGCAGCAAGGTGTCATTGCTAACCGGCAGCAGCAGGCGCTTGGCGAAGCTTTGTCCCGGCCGTCCGCCCGGTGCCAGCCCCAGATGATGAACAATTCCCTCAAGACGCGCGGTTCGCCGTGCAAACGGGGTGCCCACCGCGCCCTCAAGTCGTTCGGCGAAGATCTGCCGTCGGCAATCGGTGACGAGGCAGCGGAAACGACGGGCGCTGATCGCGACCACAACACGGCGGCCCTGCGATGGAAGGTCGGTCAGTGTCCGTCGATACCGGCTGTGGATATGGGTCGACCTGGTGCCGCAGAGCGGGCAAGCGGCTGTCTTATCGAGGGGTGTCGCACTGATTCGCAGTTTGTCGGTATCGGTTTCGATGCTTTGAATAGCCAACCCGCATGGCGCGAGCGTGATCCCCTGACCCATGATGGCGATCCCCAACCGATTCGCCGTCAACGGTCGGGGCAAATTGCATCAGGATGGGTCTTCCTCAATTCGTGTGATCGCGGTCAGGCTTGACGTCTGGGATGGAGACAGCGTCGATGTGGCATGATCAAAAATGCCAAATGGGCGCTGGGATCCGGCCTCCAGTTCCTGGGTTCCCGGTGCCGCGACGGGCGCTGGACAATCTCGACCCTCGGACAGGGGAACGCTCGATGTCCTGTGTGTGATGCTCAGTCCGCTCGTCGGCACGGCTGGCAGGTTCGCCATTTGCAGGATCTGCCGGCTCAGGGGACGCCGGTCACTCTGCGAGTGCGCTTGGCGCGATGGCGATGCCAAAACCAAACCTGCGAACGTCAGACCTTCAGCGATCGGCTTCCCCACGTCGCCCGCCCATCTGCCCGACGGACCTGCCGAGTGGCCGATCTGACCAGGCTGATCGGACATGCCGCAGGCGGCCGGCCGGCAGAGCGCCTGATGGCCAGCCTGGGACTGCCACAGAGTGATGACACGATCCTGCGCGGTCTCAAGCGTCATCTCGGCGCACGCGAAGAAGCGCCGACTTTGAGGGTGGTAGGGATTGACGACTGGGCTTGGCAGAAGGGCTGTCGCTACGGTACGATCATGGTCGACCTTGAGCGGCGCGAGGTCGCCGACGTGCTGCCGGACCGTTCTGCCCGGACCACCGGCCAGTGGCTGGGTCAGCATCCTGGTGTAGAGATCGTCAGCCGGGACCGCTGCGGTCTCTACGCGGAAGGCGCTCGCCAGGGCGCGCCACAGGCCCAGCAAGTGGCCGATCGCTTCCACCTGCTGCAGAACCTCCGCCAGACCATCGAACAGCAGCTGAGCCGCGCGCCTCGGCCCACGAAGCAGCCCTCGCCGGCGATTACCGAGGCCGAGCCTGTGGTCGTCGCTGGATGGATCGGTCACGGGCGGCAGCCAGCGTTGGTGGAACATCGGCAGCTAGTTTCCACAGGCCGGCGGGCCATCTTTATGGATATGTTCGACCGGGTGAAAGCTTTGCGGCTTGCCGGCCACTCCGTCACCGCGATTGTCCGTCAGACGGGGTTCAACCGGCGCACCGTTGTGAAATGGGTGCGGCTCGACGCGCTGCCAGAACGCAACGTGATGGCGCCGAAGCCGAACACACCAAGCGGTTTTCATGACCATCTTGCCCGACGCTGGGCGGAGGGCTGCACGTCCGGGCGGGCCTTGCTGCTGGAGATCAGAGACCTTGGCTACACGGGCAGCCTGTCTCATCTGGGCCGACTGTTGGCGGGTTGGCGCCGTGCCGGCCGCCCTGTCACCGTTGACGCCGCCACGGCTGCAACGCCGCTCTTAATCGATCCATTGAGCGGGCATCTGGTCTCGCCGATCGTTGCCGCCGCATTGTGTGTCAAGCCGCGTGGTTTGCTGACGGACGCCCAGGCGGCAAAGGTCGATGTCTTCAAGACAATATCTCCCGCATTCGCCACGATGCGCACGTTAGCCATGCGCTTCCGCGGCATTCTACGCGGAGGCGACGTCGAAAAACTCACTGTCTGGCTGCATGACGCCGATCGCTCGGCACTCTATGGCATTCGTCGCTTCGTCCATACT
>DASQRI010000037.1:0-5763 GCA_035642975.1 Mycobacterium sp. | reverse complement strand
GACGACAACGAACGCCTTATCCCGTACCGGGCCAGCCGCAGTGCATTCGCCTTCAGGGATACCTTGGCAACCGGCATCCAGGCCATCCAACGTCGTCTCGGTACCAAACGGCTGCCCGGCCAGAGTGTTCCCGCCGTCGACCTTGACTTCGAGGACAGGCTCACGCTGGACGTCGGCGGTCGTCGGATGGAGCTGATTTCGGTGCCCGGTGGGGAAACCAACGATTCGTTAGTGGTGTGGCTGCCCGATGAGCGGATTTGCCTGTGCGGGAATACCTTCGGCCCAATCTTCGGGCACATCGCCAACCTGGTCACCATCCGCGGTGACCGCTACCGTGATGCGCTGACCGCGATCGCCTCGGTGGAGCGGGTTCGTGAGCTGCGACCGGAGTTACTAGTGACGGGCCACTTCGCGCCGATCGCCGGCGCCGAGCGCATCGCCGCCGAGCTGACCCGGCTGCGCAATGCCATCGAATACATTCACGACCAAACCGTGGCGGGTATGAACGCCGGCAAGGATGTCCGGACCCTGATGCGCGAGATCAGCTTGCCTGCGGAATACGAAGTGGGGCAAGGCTATGGCAAGGTCACCTGGGACGTGCGGGCCGTCTGGGAGAACTACTCGGGCTGGTTTCACCATCGATCCACGACCGAACTGTATCCGGTTGGCTTCGAGGCCGTGAGCGCCGACGTGGTCGAGCTGGCCGGCGCCGACGCGCTGGTCGATCGGGCGCGCGAACACCTGAGCGAGGACCGTCCGCTGCACGCCATTCATCTCGCCGAACTTGTCGCCTCCGACCATCTGGGGGCCCGCGACGTGCTGCGGGAAGCCCACGAAACGCTCTTGGTCGAGACGACGAACTTCTGGGAAAGAGCCTGGCTGAGCGAACAAATCGTGAGAAACTCCTGATCCAAGGACACCACCTACTCGTACTGAAGAAAGTAAGGGAATCGAATGCCCTCACGTCGTTGGCTGACCCGACTTACTATCCCGATGATGGCTGGCGCTGCTCTGGTTAGCGGCGGCGCGATTGCGACAGCCTCCACTCCCCAGGACGACGCATACCTGGCAAAACTGCGCGCGGTCGGTCTCACTTGGCCGCCCAATTCCGAAGAGGCACTCATCGGGGAGGCGCACCTCATCTGCTACGACCTCACTTGGGGTTGGCAGCCACAACAGATCGCCGACGACATTCACGACCACTTGAACAAGAGGGGCATAACGTTGTTAGACGTCGGAACCATGGTCGACGCCGCACACAGGGTCTATTGCCCCGGCAACAACTGCGACGCCCCCACCCTTTGCCCCTGACGGCAAGACCGCCGAAACGGCGAACTTCTGGGAAAGAGCCTGGCTCACCGAACAAATCGCGAGAAACTCGTGAGTCGAGGTGAGGGTGTCGTTTGGTTGGAACCCGGGCAGATCTATTCGGGCCAACTGCTCTGCTTGATGATCTCGACGAAATCGTCGCGGACGAATTCGTCGTCGAAGTGCTGCAGCACATCGGCGTTGACGGTGCCGAATGTGCTGCGGGGGCGGTGCTTCATGCCTGCGGTGAAGGCCTGCAAGATCTGGCGTTTGAAATCGGGGCGCGGGTGCGCCCCCGTCACCGCCTCGATTGCCTCGGGGGACAAAGCGTCGCGGTCAATGCCTAGCACGTCAGTCTCCACACCGGCAGTGACCAAAGCGATTTCCGGGTCAAGGAATTCAGGCACACCTGGGGTGGTGTGCAACGCGATACTGAGCCAGACCTTACGGATCGTGGCCTCATCGACACTGTGCTCCCGCAAGAAGTCGCGTGCGGCGTTGGCGCTGTCGACCTCGAAACGCAGCATCGAATTGCGATACCGCTCCGTCAGGCCGATGTCGTGGAACATCGCACCGACGTAGAGCAGCTCCAAATCCGCCTGCACGCCGCGGCGGAGGCCCTGCAGCGCGCCGAAGAGGAACACTCGACGGGAATGGTTAAACAGCAAGTCGTTCTCCGCCTCGCGGATCAAGGCGGTGACATCACGCACGAGTGCGGTGTCCGGGATGGGGACGTCGGCGATTGCGGCGGCTGAGGGCACGGACATGGCGGAGCTCCTTCTGCCAGAGACGTTGTCTAATACTGCCAGCGCATAGAATTCTGATCGAGATTGGCCAAGAAAGGAAGGGAATCGACTGCTCTCAGCTCGCTGGCTGGCCAGACTTACCGTCCCAGTGCGACGCCCCTTTCCTTTGCACGTGACAGCTCACTTGGTGACCAGAAAGTGCAGCAGCAGATTGCTGACCACATCTGGCTGCTCCTGCTGGACCCAATGCCCGGCTCCTTCGACTAATCGGCTCATCCGCATGTCGGTACACCCGACCCCCTGCATCGCCTCCACCGCACCCGGCGACTGATAGATGCCCCAGTCGTTCGCCCCAGCGATGAAGCACGACGGTACGTCGATGGCGCGGCCGGAAAACAACTGCAGCTCCGAGACGAACCGGCTGCTGGTCGCGCAGCGATACCACTGCAGTGCACCCTGCAGGCCCGTGCGCGCGAATTCACCACTGTAGAAACGTAGTTCGTGGTCGGGAAGCCAGCCGCAAGCGGCGATCTCGGCTTCGGAAGGCATATGAGCGGCCACCGTCGCCGCCATGCCTTGATCACGCTCCATGACGTAATAGGTGGGCATTTTTGCGAGCTCGGTCGCGGACGCGTTGGCGAGGGGGAACGGATTGTTGGCCGCCCAATCGGCGCTCTTCACGTGGTAATAGGCGCGAAGAAAGTCATGCAACCCCTGCGGGCAATCCATCATGTCCGGTTCCGCGTCCCTGGTGGCCAAGTAGCGTTGGTAGTGCTTGCGCGGCGGGTTGAGAGCGGCCAGGTCGGCGTCGGTTTCGTCGCTGGACGGAGCCGGGCGTGCCGCGAGGTGATTGTCGAAGGGGAATGCCGGGGGGCCGCCGAATGGTGCACTCATCAGGGCCACCGAACCGAACACGTCCGGCCTTATCAGCGCACACCATGCCGCCACCACCGAGCCGACGTCGTGGCCGACTATCGATGCGCGGCGGTATCCAAGGGCCGACACGAGTCCGAGTGCGTCGCGAACCAGGTTCAGCGTTAGGTAGGGGGCCACATCGTCATCGAAGCCGGCGAGCCAACCTGTCGTCCGGCCATATCCGCGCTGATCCGGTGCCACCGCATGGAATCCGGCTTCGGCCAAGGGCAGCAACAGCTTGCGCCAGCTGAATGCAAGCTCGGGAAAACCATGGAGCAAGAGCACCAACGGACGGTCCGGTGTGTCAAACCCAGCCTCGAGCACGTGGACCGTAAGACCGTTGACGCCGGGTACCAGCCGACTTCGAATGCCATGCGGGAGAACAGATTCGTCAAGGGGAGCGAGCACCGGGTTCCTCTCGAAAGCTACAACTTTCCTTGCCTCTTATCTACGGTGCCTTTCAGGATCGGAGAGCCTGGACCCCAGTTCTCGCGTTGCACTCGCTCCCAAAGGCTGCCCTTTCCAAGCTCTTTGCCCAACTGATCTTCTCGCCTGAGCCACTCCTCAGCGGTGCGAATTCTCTTGGGGTGAATCTCGTCCAGCAGCGCGTAATCTCGTTTGACGATTCCGTATTTCCACATGTTCCAGAAACCTGTGAAGTTGTCGCGGACGCTCATGGTGCTTTTGTCATTGGGGTCCGCGTTGTATCCCGTAGGGGTGTCAGCACGACTGCTCATCGGGCCCTTCGCCCAGTATGTGTCCAAATCCGTGTCGACGTATCGTGCGGGATGTCCGGTCACTTTCTCAAATGCCGCAGCAAGATTCGCATACTCCACATGCTCGATAGCAACCTCGAGGTCCATACCATTCGCGCGCTCTGGATGGTCGAAAAGCCAGCGAACGTAATAGCCGCAATCCTCGAGAGCCACATGTGGGACGGCTCCGTCACCAAGCGGAACCCGCCACGTAACAACCCCGTCCTCGACGGTGGGTGTCATGGGTGTTCCCGGCGAGATCACCATCTCGATGTACGGACCCGTGGTGAAGACCGCTGCGCCCATCCGATCGCTATTGACCTGGTTCTGAAATAGGATCCATTCGCCCACCCGGCCCTTGCCGTCATAGTGACCGGTGCGGAACCTGGAGTCATAGCCTGATTTCTTCAGCACGTAGTCTAAATTGCCATACACGAAGAACTTGATTCCTTCTTCGACCGCTATCTCGTAAGTGCGGATGGCCCAGTAGGTTTCAGTTTTCTCGCCGGCGTTGAACCCATCGATGTTCACGAATGCTCCGTCACAACTTCGGAGTCCCTCCCGCAGGACGGCTTCATCGGCAAAGGAGCCCTCCAGGAAGGAGACGTTGCCGAGTTCGAGGAGCGCTTTGGCTCGTGGGGAGGTGGTGTCGCGAGTGAGCACTCGGGCGGAGTATTTCTTGTCGGCGACCAGGGCCCTGACGATCGGGATGCCTTGGGCGCCGGTACCGCCGATGACGAAGATATTGGACGTGGCGTGAGAGGACGCTGGCGATGGCATGGTCGGCTCCTAGGTTTGATGGTGCGTGATCACTCGGGCTGCCCAGCGCGGAGTCGAAACCGCATCAGCTCGTCAGCGCCGGGGCCGGGCTTAGGCGCTAATTGACTGCGGTCCACGGGCTGGCCGGTTTCGCTGGCAACCATCGCGAGCCGGACCGGACTACCGCTGTCCGCGTCGAAGAGTTCTACGGGCGGACCCACGGTGCCGTGCAATTGCCATCGATCGCCCCATTCCCGCAACGCGGTGATGACCGTCAGCAGATCACGGCCCATCTCAGTGAGTCGGTAGCCTTTGGCCGCTGGAGCCCGTTGTTTGGTGATGACTTTCGACGCTTCGAGACGGCGCAGGCGGTCCGCCAGTGTCTGGGGCGGTATTCCCGTCGACTTTTGCAGATCGTCGAAACGTGAGAGACCAAAGATCAAGTCGCGAACGATGAGCAATGCCCATCGATCGCCCACGACCTCGAGCGCGCCGGCGATCGAACAACTCATGTCCGCAAAAGATCGCGTGCGCATCGTGACCCTGCCCTTTCGATATCTGGCCTCGTCCGTCTTTGAAGCTCGCGGCGGCATGTCGAACTAGTAACTATGATAATCATAGTTACGCCGATGCTGCAAGGAGGCAATGCGCCCCTCCAGACCGCCGTGGGCTATCAGCTGCGTGCTGACATACTCGTGACACGCCGGAGGCCGGCCACCCTCGACAGGAGAACCCGTGACAGCGCATGTCAGCTTTGACTTCACTGGCACCGAAGCGCTGATCACCGGCGGCACCAGCGGGATCGGATATGCCACCGCCCTATTGTTTCGGGATGCCGGGGCACAGGTCACCATCACCGGTACCAAAGCCGCCGCGTCGGACTACGACGCCGATCTGTCCGGCATGGCCTATCACCAGTTACAGATCACCGAGCCCGAATCGGTCGACGCGTTGGCGCACCACTTCACTGGGCTCGATGTGCTGGTCAACAACGCGGGCGCGAACTTCCCGGGCGGCCTCGACGAGTCAAAACCCGAGGGGTTCGAGGCGTCGGTGGCGCTGAATCTGACCGGTCCTTACCGGCTGAGCGTCGGCTTGTACCGCGCGCTGCGGGCGTCGACCGCGGCCGGGGGCGCCAGTGTGGTCAATCTGGCGTCGATGTCTGCGCTGCGCGCTGTCGCGCTGGTGCCCGGCTACGGTGCGGCGAAAGCCGGTATCGTCAACATCACCAGAAATCTCGCAGTCAAGTGGGCCGGCAAGAGAATTCGGGTCAATGCCGT
>DASQRI010000036.1:0-11401 GCA_035642975.1 Mycobacterium sp. | reverse complement strand
TGGCCGGCGGAGCTGCTGGCCGATGTCGCGGCGGTCACCTCGGCGGACTTCGACATCGTCGAGGCAGCTACCGACGACGCGCGTCACATCGACGACAGCCTGGATCTTGTGGCGATTGCGGTGCGCCCGTGAAACCGGCTGCCGCTGATTCGGTGCCGGGGCTGTTCACCCTGGTGCTGCACACCCATTTACCGTGGCTGGCCCACCACGGTCGGTGGCCGGTCGGCGAGGAGTGGCTCTACCAGTCGTGGTCGGCGTCCTACCTGCCGTTGCTGCGGGTGCTGCGCAAACTGGCCGGCGAGGACCGGCATCGGCTGATCACGCTGGGCGTGACGCCGGTCGTCACCGCACAGCTAGACGACCCGTATTGCCTTGACGGGATGTATCACTGGCTGGCCAACTGGCAACTGCGCGCCGCTGAGGCGGCCAGTGTCCGGCCTGGAGACGTGTCCGACACCGCGACGGCCTCTACACCGGAAGCATTGCGGACCTTCGGTATTCGTGAATTTGCCGAAACCGAATGCGCGCTAGAGGATTTCACCACCTGGTGGCGCCACGGCGCGAGCCCGCTGCTTCGCGGCCTGATCGACGCGGGCACGGTCGAGATACTGGGCGGCCCACTCGCGCATCCGTTCCAGCCGTTGCTGACGCCGCGGCTACGTGAGTTCGCGTTACGCGAAGGTCTGGCCGATGCCCAACAGCGGTTGGCGCACAAGCCGATTGGGATCTGGGCGCCCGAGTGCGCCTACGCCCCGGGCATGGAGCACGACTATGCCGCGGCCGGGATCGGCCATTTCATGGTCGACGGACCGTCGCTGCACGGTGACACCGCACTGGGCCGGCCGGTCGGCGACTCCGACGTCGTGGCGTTCGGGCGCGACCTGCAGGTCAGCTACCGGGTGTGGTCGCCGAAATCCGGCTATCCCGGTCACGCCGCCTACCGCGACTTCCACACCTACGACCATCGCACCGGCCTGAAGCCGGCCCGGGTCACCGGCCGCAATGTGCCGTCGGAGAAGAAGGCGCCCTACGATCCCGAGCGCGCCGACCGCGCAATCGACGGCCACGTCGCTGATTTCGTCGACGTGGTCCGCCGCCGGCTGCTGGCCGAATCCGAGCGCATCGGGCGCCCTGCGCACGTGGTCGCGGCGTTCGACACCGAGTTGTTCGGCCACTGGTGGTACGAGGGGCCCGAGTGGCTGGAACGGGTGCTGCGGGCACTGCCGGAGGCCGGCGTACGCATCGGCACGCTCAGCGATGCCGTTACCGAAGGTTTCGTCGGCAGCGCTGTTGAACTACCGCCCAGCTCTTGGGGTTCCGGCAAGGACTGGCAGGTGTGGGCCGGTGACAAGGTGGCCGACCTGGTACGGCTCAACGCCGAAGTCGTCGACACCGCGCTGTCCACGGTCGACAAGGCGCTGGCCCAGACCGCATCGCTGGACGGGCCGATCCCGCGCGACCACATCGCCGATCAAATCCTGCGCGAGACGTTGCTCACCGTGTCCAGCGATTGGCCGTTCATGGTGAGCAAGGACTCCGCCGCCGACTACGCCCGCTACCGGGCGCACCTGCACGCCCACGCCACCCGCGAAATCGCCGGCGCGCTGGCGTCCGGCCGTCGCGAAGTGGCACAGCGCCTCGCAGATGGCTGGAACCGGGCCGACGGCCTGTTCGGTGCACTGGATGCGCGGAGGCTGCCGCGATGAAAATCCTGATGGTGTCGTGGGAATACCCGCCCGTGGTGATCGGTGGACTCGGTCGCCACGTCCACCATCTGTCGACGGCGCTGGCGGCGGCCGGCCATGAAGTCGTGGCGTTGTCGCGGCGCCCGTCGGGCACCGATCCGAGCACCCACCCGTCGTCCGATGAAGTCAACGAGGACGTCCGCGTCGTCGCCGCCGCGCACGACCCGCACGAGTTCACCTTCGGCGACGACATGATGGCCTGGACGCTGGCGATGGGGCACGCCATGGTCCGCGCCGGCTTATCGCTCAAAGACCAGAGCAGCGATCGCCCCTGGCGACCCGACGTGGTGCACGCACATGATTGGCTGGTAGCCCATCCAGCAATCGCGCTATCCGAATTCTACGACGTGCCAATGGTATCCACGATTCACGCGACCGAGGCGGGTCGACATTCCGGATGGGTCTCCGGATCGTTGAGCAGGCAGGTACATGCGGTTGAGTCGTGGCTGGTGCGCGAATCCGATTCGCTGATCACCTGTTCGGCGTCGATGAGCGAGGAGATCACCGAGCTGTTCGGCCCCGGGCTGGCCGAGACCACCGTGATCCGCAATGGAATCGAGGCGGCGCGTTGGCCGTTCGCGCGTCGCAGGGCCCGCACCGGCCCGCCGGAACTGTTGTTCGTGGGCCGGCTGGAATACGAGAAGGGCGTGCACGACGCGATCGCCGCGTTGCCGCGGATCAGGCGGGCCCATCCCGGTACCACGCTGACCATCGCCGGCGAGGGCACCCAGCAGGACTGGCTGGTCGAGCAGGTTCGTAAACATCGGGTGCTCAAGGCAACTCGGTTCGTCGGGCGCCTCGATCACGACGAGCTGTTGGCCGTGCTGCATCGCGCCGATGCCGCGGTGCTGCCCAGCCATTACGAGCCGTTCGGGCTGGTGGCGTTGGAGGCCGCGGCGGCGGGCACGCCGTTGGTGACGTCGAACATCGGCGGCCTGGGCGAGGCCGTCATCAACGGCGAGACCGGGATGTCGTGCCCACCTCGCGACGTGACAAGGCTGGCCAACGCGGTCATCGCGGTGCTCGACGACCCGGCGGCCGCGCAGCGCCGAGCCAAGGCCGCGCGGCAACGCCTCACCGCGGATTTCGACTGGCACACGGTGGCCGACGAGACGGCACAGGTGTACCTGACGGCCAAGCGCCGCGAACGCCAGCCACTGCCCCGGCTGCCGATCGTCGAGCACGCGCTGCCGGATCGCTAGCGCCCGGGGACGATGCAGGCCGCAGGCGGCCTGAGGAGGGGGCGGGCAGTCCACTCCGGCACCGGTACCGTCGGCCTCATGGGCCTTGAGTATTCGAGCGTGATCGACGCACCCATTTACGAGGTGTTCGACTGGCACACCCGACCTGGCGCATTTACCCGGCTCTCACCGCCGTGGCAGCCGGGGCGCATCGTGGCCGAGGCGGATTCGCTGGAAAACGGGCGGGCAGAGCTCGGCCTGCCGGGCGGTCTGCGCTGGGTGGCCGATCACCAACCCGATGGTTACGATCCGCCGCGCCGCTTCGTCGATTCGATCGGCACCGAGGGCCTGGCGTCGTGGCCGCTCGGACTGGCCTTGCGGTGGCGCCATACCCACGACTTCGAAGAAGTCAGCGGCGAGCGGACGCGGGTCATCGACCGCGTCGACACGCCGGTTCCGGCGAGGGCGTTGCGGTCGATGTTTCGTTACCGACACCGCCAGTTGGCCGACGATATCGCCGCACACCGCCACGCGGCCGCTCAGGGATTGGCGCCGCTGACGATCGCGATCACCGGCTCCTCCGGACTCGTCGGCGCTCAGCTGACCGCGTTCCTGTCCACCGGCGGGCACCGAGTGATTCGCCTGGTCCGGCACGCCGCCACCAAACCCGATGAACGGCAATGGAATCCGGATGAACCCGATCCGGGGCTGCTGGCCGGCGTCGACGCGGTGATTCACTTGGCCGGCGAATCCATCGCGGGCCGCTTCACTGACGAGCACCGGGCCGCGATCCTGGACAGCCGAGTCAACCCTACTCGCCGACTGGCCGAGCTGATCGGGACATCGGTCGACGGGCCCAAAGTGCTGATCAACGCGTCGGCGATCGGCTATTACGGCCACGACCGCGGCGACGAAACGCTGACCGAGGACAGCGAACGCGGCGACGGTTTTCTGGCCGACGTGGTCACCGAATGGGAGCACGCGACCGCGCCGGCGGAAGAAGCCGGCGCGCGCGTGGTGAAGGTGCGGACCGGGATCGTGCAGTCCCCCGCCGGCGGGACGCTGCGTCTGCTTCGGCCGCTGTTCGCCGCGGGACTCGGTGGGCGGCTCGGCAATGGCCGGCAGTGGTTCTCCTGGATCGGAATCGACGACCTCGTCGACGTCTACCACCGCGCGCTGTGGGACAGCGACCTGTCCGGGCCGGTCAACGCGGTCGCGACCGAGCCGGTCCGCAATGTCGACTACACCCGCGTCCTGGCTCACGTACTGCACCGCCCGGCGCTGCTGCCGGTGCCGCCGCTGGGTCCCAAGGTCCTACTCGGCGAACAGGGTGCGCGCGAACTCGCCTTGGCCAACCAACGCGTGCTGCCCGCCCGACTGCAGCAAGCCGATCATCGGTTCCGCCGCCCCGACCTGGAGCAGACGTTGCGGCACCTACTGGGGCGTAGTTAGAGGCCGTAGTTAGAGACCGCGGGGCGCCGCCTGCACGGCGGCAATGGCCTGCGGGTCGCCGTCGAACTCGAGGCGTACGGCGTCGCGGCCGGCGACGAACAGCAGCAACTCCTGCGGCTCGCCGGTCACCACGACCGCATCGCCGCGGCCGACGCGGGCGATCTGTTCACCCGCTGGCGTTCGCAGCACAACCTGGGCGGGCATCTTGCTCAGCATCACCCGGCTCATCAGACCGAGCTGGCGGCGCAGCGGCTTCGCGGTGGATGAGTCGAGCACGCGAGGCTGCCAACCATCGACGGCGCGGCGCACGTCCTCGTGATGGATGAACATCTCGCCGAGGTTGGCCACCGCATCCAGCAGCTTGAACGGCGAGTACACCGGCGGGCCGGACGCGACCAGCTCGACGAGGTCGTCCCAGCTGGTTGAGTCGGCAACCTTGTTCTGCACCTTGGCGGTGTAGTCGGCAAGGAAAGGCAGCGTTATCCCCGGCGTCGCATCGAGACGACGTTCGCGAACGACCAGATGGGCAGCCAGGTCCCTGGTGTTCCAGCCTTCGCACAGGGTCGGTGCGTCGGGACCCACGCTGAGCAGGGTTTTCACCAGCGCGCTTCGTTCACGCCGGGCTGCGGTCATCAGCGCCGCTCCTCCTCATCGCTTCGCTCCGCATCGTCGTCGGCGCGGGTGATGGCCTCACGATAGGCGAGATATCGCGCTGGCGAGCGAGCTAGATGTTCAGTAAGTTAAACTTTAACCTTGTGAAGTGAACCTGGGTGCGGCCAGGCGAGCGTGTTTGTCTTCGTTGTCAGGGAGGTATCACCACGTGAGTCTGAGCCGTTCGGGCTGGTTGCGACCCGATCAATCGAGAGGGGCGGCAGTGGGCGACGTGCGTGCGTTGTCGTTGCTCCCGGCTGCCCAGCCCGCTGGACTGGCTGAGGAATCCTGGTCGGACCCCGGTCAATTCGATGTGTGGCGAATCGGGTTGCGCCGCAAGGTGCTCACGCACGTCGCCGAATTCGTGGCCAAGCGTTGCACCGCCGACCTCGATGATTCCGGTGTCGACGTGGCAGGCGACATCCTGATGAACTTCCTCACCGGCGGCAAGTGCCTGCGCTCGACGTTCATGTATCTGGGTTGGCTGTCCGGCGCGGCCGACAGCGACGAGGCGCTGTTCGCTGCGGCCGGCCTGGAGCTGCTGCACGCCTTCGCGCTGCTGCAGGACGACGTGATGGACGCTTCGGCATCGCGCCGGGGCCGTCCGGCGGCGCACGTCCAATTCGGCCAATGGCATCGACAGCGAGGGTTGTCCGGCCCGTCGGACAGGTTCGGCGAATCGGCGGCGATCCTGCTCGGCGACCTATGTCTGATCTGGGCCGAGCAGATGCTCCGCGAGAGCGGCGTCGAGTATCGCTGTCTGCAGCAGGCGTGGCCGCGTTACGACGCCATGCGCACCGAGCTAGCGCTGGGCCAATTCGCCGATCTCGCAAGCGATGTCCGCGATCTGCCGTCGATGACCGTTGTGCTGGACGTGGCGCGCCGCAAGTCGGGCAACTACACGGTGCGCCGACCGCTGGAGATCGGCGCCGCGATGAGCGGCTGCAGCGACCGGACGCTTGCGGCCCTGGGCCGCTACGGCGAAGCAGTGGGCCAAGCGTTTCAGCTGCGCGACGACCTGCTGGGGGCGTTCGGCACCCAGGCGGTGACCGGCAAGCCCAGCGGCCAAGATCTCATCGAGCGCAAGGCCACCAGCCTGATTGTCGCCGCACACCAGTTGGCCGACGCGCCCACCCGCAGGCAGCTCACGGAGTTGATGAACGGCGGCGAGCTTGACGACAGCGCCATCGACCGCTGGCGGACGCTGATCGTGACGACCGGCGCCGTACAGTGGATCGAAGACACGATCAGCGACCAGGTCGCCTCGGCGCGCAACGAACTCGACGGGCTCCGAATCGACGAGCAGGTGCGCACCGCGCTGGCGAACATGGCCGTCGTATGCACGGAGCGCGCCGAATGACGCCGGTGACGGCATTGCCCAGAGAGGTTTCTCGCTGATGCGGGCCGTGCGAGGTCCAAGCGACCAGGTGGTCGTGGTCGGCGCCGGTCTGGCGGGCCTGTCCGCGGCGCTGCATCTGGCCGGCCGCGGCCGCGACGTCACGGTGGTCGAACGGGAGAGCTGGCCCGGCGGACGCGCGGGGCGCCTCGACGTCGGCGGCTACCGGCTCGACACCGGGCCGACCGTGCTGACGATGCCCGACATCATCGACGACACCTTCGCCGCCGTCGGCGAAACCACCTCGGGCCGAATCGATTTGCGGACGGTGGATCCGGCCTACTGCGCCCAATTCGCCGATGGCAGCAGCCTCCACGTTCACAGCGACGTAGATCAAATGGCAAACGCCATCGAGGAATTCGCTGACGCTGACCAGGCAGCGGGTTACCGGAAGCTGCGTGACTGGCTGACTCGGCTGTATCGCACCGAGTTCGATGGATTCATCGCCAGGAACTTCGATTCCCCACTGTCGATGGTGAATCCGCAACTCGCGCGACTGGCGGCGATCGGCGGATTCCGCAAATGGGACACCATGGTCAAGCGCCACATCACCGACCCGCGATTGCGACGAGTCTTCACGTTCCAGTCGCTGTACGCCGGGGTGGGCCCTCGGCAGGCCCTGGCGGTCTACGCGGTCATCGCCTACATGGACACCATCTCCGGGGTGTACTTTCCCCGCGGCGGGATGCGGGCGCTGCCCGACGCGCTGGCCGCCGCCGCGGCAGACGCCGGAGTGCGCTTCGTCTACGGTGCGACTGTCACCGGCCTCGAACGAGCCGGCGGCCGTGTCGCGGCGGTGCACACCGACCAGGATCAGCGCATCGTCTGCGATGCCGTGGTGCTGACCACGGAACTACCCCAGACCTACACACTGCTGGGCCGCGAACCGCGCCGAATCGGCACCCTGCGCCCCGCGCCGTCCGCGGTCGTCGTCCACGTCGGCTACCGCAGCGCGGCGGCCCCGAATCATTCACTGGCACACCACAACATCGTCTTCGGCGCGGCCTGGGAGCAGACCTTCACCGATATCATCCGCGACGGTCGGCTGATGAGGGATCCCTCGCTGCTGGTCACCAGGCCCACGGCCGGCGACCCCAGCCTGGCCCCGCCCGGCCACGAGTTGCTCTACGTGCTCGCGCCGGCGCCAAATCTCACCCGCGGCAACGTCGACTGGTCGCGCGTCGGCGACTGCTACACCGACCAGCTCGTCGATACCGTTGGCGCGCGGTTGGTTCCGGGCCTGCGCGACAGCGCCGAGGTATTGCACGTCGTCACCCCCGCCGATTGGGCCCGCCAGGGCATGATCGCCGGGACCCCGTTCGCGCTGGCCCACACGTTCGCGCAGACCGGACCGTTCCGTCCCGCCAACACCGTGCGCGGCATCGACAACGCGGTGCTCGCCGGTTCGTCGACCGTGCCCGGGGTCGGCGTGCCCACCGCGTTGATCTCCGGACGGTTGGCCGCCGACCGCATCGCCGGCGTCGTCGAACGCTCGAAGCGCACCGTCATCGCGAAAGCCGGTCTGTCATGAGCCGTACCGAGCTGGACGCCGCCGGTATCGAGGACCCCCGCCTGCGTGGCGCGTATCAACGCTGCCGCACCATCAACGCCGCGCACGGCCGCACCTTCTTCCTGGCCACCAGATTGCTAGCGCCGGATCAACGCCCGCCGGTCCACGCGTTGTATGGCTTCGCCCGCCACGCCGACGACATCCTCGACGATTTCGATCCGACCCTGGACACCGCCACCCGGGCCGCGCGGCTGAAAAAACTGTCCGACCACTTCTTCTCTCATGAGGAGTGCCCGAACAATCCGGTGCTCGCCGCCGTGCAGCACACCGCACGCCGCTACGGCATCCGCGACGAACTGTTCGATGACTTCCTGACATCCATGCGAATGGATCTGGCCGTCACCGACTATCCCGACCGCGCGGCGCTCAACCTGTATATGAAGGGCTCAGCGGAAGCGATTGGCCTGCAACTGCTTCCGATCTTGGGCACGACAGGGCCGGCCGAAGAAGCCGCGCCGTACGCCGCGGCGCTAGGCAGGGCCTTCCAGCTCACCAACTTCTTGCGGGACATCGACGAAGACCTGATCCGCCACCGGGTCTACCTGCCCGCCGACGAGTTGGCCGCCTACGGGGTCGACCGCGACCTGCTGATGTGGTGCCACGACAACCGTCAGACCGATCGCCGGGTGCGCAACGCGCTGTCCGATCAGCACGACATCGCCCGGCAGGTCTACCGTTATGCCGCAGGCGGTGTCGCGCTGCTGGCGCCGCGGTCGCGACCGTGCGTGGACACCGCGTTGACGCTGTACTCGGAGATCCTCGACCGCATCGAAGACACTGACTTCGCGGTGTTCAACCAGCGCGCCATCGTGGGGACCGGGCGACGACTCCGGGTCGCCGGCATCGGCCTATTGCGCTCATGGCGGGCGCGGCTGATGAACCCGGTCGCATCACCCGACCGCAAATCCGGTGTGGCGTAATGGATCGCTGGCAATACCTCATCGTTCTTGCCGCGTGCCTGGCGGTCACCTTGCCCTTGGAGATCTTTCCGCCCGGCGTCTACCGGCACGCGTGGCGGGCGCTGCGGGCGGTTTTACCGGTTGCCGGCGTATTTCTGCTCTGGGATGAAGTGGCGATCTGGGCGCACATCTGGACCTATAACCGTGCGTACATCAGCGGCGTGGTCATCCCGATTCATTTGCCGATCGAGGAGGTCCTGTTCTTTCTCGTGATTCCGTTGTGTGCGCTGCTGACCTATAACGCGGTGAGCGCCATTCTGGAGAGGCTCAACCACCGATGACCGGGCTGGGTTATACGGCGCCGGCCGTGCTGGCGATGCTGGCGGTCGGCGTCCTGGAGGTGACGGCGTTGCACACCGGGCTTTTTCGCCGACCGGCCTACTGGATGTCGATGCTGATCGTGATCGGGTTTCAGATCCTGGTCGACGGTTGGCTGACCAAGCGCAGCGCCCCGATCGTGATATACGACGATCGACAGACCACCGGTATCCGGTTTCCGTTCGACATCCCGATCGAAGACTTCCTGTTCGGCTTCGCGTTGGTGACTGCCGTGCTGCTGCTGTGGGAACGACAACGTGAGCGTCGGTAAGACCGGTCTGCCCCGCGCTGACGTGCCGGCCGCGTTCGACCTCGGCGCGCCCGCCTACGATCGGCTCGTCGGCGCCAGCCCGGGATACCATGCCCAGCTGCGACTTTCGGCACGCCGGTTGCGACTACCCGGTCGCGGTCACGGACTGCGACTGCTCGACGCCGGGTGCGGCACCGGGGCGTCGACGGCTGCTCTGCTGACCGTCGCCCCGGACGCGGAGATCGTCGCCGTCGACGCATCACGAGGAATGCTCGACGAAGCGAAGGCCAAGTCATGGCCTTCGTCGGTGCGTTTCGTGCACGCCCCGATCGAGGCCCTCGCCGAAAACGGCGTCGTCGGACCGTTCGACGGAATCCTGGCCGCCTACCTGATCCGCAATTTGTCAGATCCCGACACCCAACTGCGCGCGTTCCGCGACCTGCTGGCACCCGGCGCGACGCTGGCGGTGCACGACTACTCGGTTCGCGATTCCCGGGCCGCCACCTGGGTTTGGCACGCGGTGTGCTGGGGCATCATCATTCCCTCCGGCTGGCAACAGACCGGTGACGCGACGCTATACCGGCATCTGTGGCGCAGCGTGTTGACGTTCGACGGCGCAAGGCAATTCCGGCACCGCTTGCACGACGCGGGGTTCACCGCGGTGCACAGCGAAACCATGCCGGGTTGGGAGACCAACATCGTGCACACCTTCCTGGGGGATGCGCCGCGATGACCGATCGTCGTCGCCGGACGCTTCCGGCACCCCGGGGGTTGCCCAGCGCCACAGCATTGTCGTCTCATCCGCGGGCCGTTGTCGTCGGTGGCGGAATCGCGGGTCTGGCCGCCGCCACCGGCCTGGCCGAACGCGGGATCAGCGTCGACGTCGTCGAACGCGAGGAATATCTGGGCGGGCGCGTTGGCGCCTGGACCGAGCAATATCGCGGCATCGACGTCGGCATGAACCGGGGCTTCCACGCCTTCTTCCGGCAGTACTACAACTTGCGGGCGCTGCTGCGCCGGGTCGACCCGAAGCTGTCCATGCTGACACCGGTCGACGACTACCCGCTCATCGACGGCGTGGGCCGACAGGACAGCTTCCGCGGTCTGCCTCGCACCCCGCCATGGAACGCGCTGGCATTCGCGTTGCGCAGCCCCACCTTTCGGCTTGGCGACCTGGCCCGCATCGACGCGCGGGCGGCCGCCCCGCTCGCCGCGGTGTCACTGCCGGACATCTACCACCGGCTCGACCACATCGACGCCGAGACCTTCCTGAAGAGCCTCAACTTCCCTGAGGCGGCGCGCCACCTCGCCTTCGAGGTGTTCTCCCGCAGCTTCTTCGCCAGCCCGACGCAGCTCTCAGCGGCCGAACTGGCCACCATGTTCCACATCTACTTCCTCGGCTCCAGCGAGGGCCTCATTTTCGACGTGGTGAACGCCAACTACGACACCGCGCTGTGGGAGCCACTGCAGCAATATCTGACCGATCTCGGAGTGCGGTTCCATCAGGGCAGCGCCGTGACGAGCATCGGCCGCGACCACACCCAGACATTCCGCGTCCACACCGATACCGACGACCAGCTGGACGCCGACTCCGTCGTGCTGGCCACCGATGTGACAGGCTTGCAGCGAATTCTGGCGGCGTCCCCGGAACTCGGCGACGACATGTGGCGGGCACGGATCAAGAAGCTGCGCACCGCGCCGCCGTTCATGGTGCACCGCCTGTGGCTCGACCGGCCCGTCGCGGCCCATCGTCCGGCTTTCTTGGGCACCGCCGGCCACGAACCGCTGGACAACATCAGCGTCCTTGATCGCTACGAGCGCCAGGCCGCCGAGTGGGCGCAGCAACATCACGGCTCGGTCGTCGAATTGCATTCCTACG
>DASQRI010000035.1:0-14200 GCA_035642975.1 Mycobacterium sp. | reverse complement strand
GGCCGGTGACACCGCGACCGGCACCCAACCGCTGTGCTTCATCGACCACGGCACCCATGACATGCGGATCGGCTATTACAACGACACCTACGTCCGTACCGCCGACGGATGGCGATTGAAAACCCGTGCCATGACGTTCATTCGGCGCAGCGGCACGCACGACTCGGGCCGCCCCCACGCGATCGGGCGTCCTAGCGCGACGACGATGCCGGCTGAAGCCGGAGGAGGAGTCGCGCCGTCAGCACCAGCGAACCCTGCATGAAGGTCCACGAGTTCCGCGCGGACTTGCAGGCGTGGCTCAACGAACACGACTTGACGCCGGGGCCGGATCACTCGCTGGAAGGCCACATCAAGCAGCTCGCGCGAGTCCATCGCGCCCTATACGACGCCGGGTGGATGCGATACGGCTGGCCGGAGAAAGTCGGCGGCTTGGGTGGGCCGGCAATGCTTCGCGCGATCGTCGGCGAAGAGGTGGTCGGACGCCGTCTTGCCGAGCCGGGCCCCTACTCGATGGTCGAAGTTCTCGCGCCCACCATGATCGATTACGCGCCAGCAGAACTCGCATCAGAAATGGTGCCGCGCCTGCTCAGTGGTCGCGAGCAATGGTGTCAGGGATTTTCCGAACCGGGCTCCGGTAGCGACCTGGCGTCGCTGTCCACTCGCGCTTCGCCGAGCGGCAAGGGAAATGAAGCGTGGATTGTCAACGGGCAGAAGGTCTGGACCAGCTACGCGCAGTATTCGACCCGCTGCATCCTGCTCACCCGCACCGCACCGGGGTACTCACACCGCCATGAAGGCGTCACCGCGTTCTTCGTCGACCTGGATACGCCCGGCATCACCGTTCGGCCGTTGCGCACGATGCACGGCGTCGACGAGTTCTGCGAAGTCTATTTCGACGATGTGGTGATTCCCTCGGCTCGTATGCTCGGGCAGCCAGGCGATGGTTGGCAACTCGCGATGGATCTGCTGCCCTACGAGCGCTCCACCTGCTTCTGGCAGCGCATCGCATACCTCTACGCGCGATTCGACGAGCTCATCGCGGAAGCATCCGAGCCCGACGAATACGAGCTTGGCGCAGCATATCTCGCGTTGCACACGCTGCGCTGCCGGTCTCGGGCCACCCAGCACCGGCTGGCCGACGGCGAACCACTCGGACCGCAGACCTCGATCGACAAAGTCCTGCTGGCCGGCGCCGAGCAACGACTGTACGACACCGTGCGCGACCTGTTGCCCGGCGCGCTGGAATTGGACGACACCCCGTGGCGCTCGGAATTCCTCTACTCACGGGCGGCGACAATCTACGGCGGCACCGCCGAAATCCAGCGCAACATCATCGCACGCCGGCTTTTGGATTTGGGCAAGGAGTGAGCGTGGACACCGAGTCCTTGCATCTGCTGGAAGACGGCTTGCGCAAGACGATGACCGCGGCGTCGGGCCAACAGCTCGACGAAGCACTGGCCGATCTGGGCTGGGCCGAGATGCTCGACGAAATGCCAGAAACCGCAATTCCCCTGGTGTTCCGGCTACTTGGCGAGACCGGTGCCCATGCCCCGGTGCTCAACGACATCGTGCTACGCGACGCCGGACGCGACGCCGGCGACACCGTGCCGCTGCCTTTCGCCGGCGGCTCCTGGGTCGTGTGGGACCGCACCGACCAGCCGAGCTCAGCGCTGGGCGACGACCTGCCGATACGTCGTGTGGCTGCGGGAGACTCGACGCCGCTCGCCGCCGGACGGCATGCACTCGGCTGGTGGCTGGTCGGCGCCAGCCGAGCGATGTTGTCACTGGCACGCACGCACGCGTTGGACCGCGTGCAATTCGGTAAGCCGGTCGCCTCGTTCCAGGCGATCCGGCATCGACTGGCCGAGACGTTGGTCGCGATCGAAGGCGCCGAGGCGACCCTGCAGGCCGCCGCGGCTGAGCCCGACGAGCTGAGCTTTCTGCTCGCCAAGGCCGCGGCCGGCCAGGCGGCGTTGACCGCCGCTCGGCACTGCCAACAGGTGCTGGGCGGTATCGGCTTCACCGCCGAACACGAGCTGCACCGCCACGTGAAGCGCACGTTGGTCTTGGACGGAATGCTCGGCAGCGCACGCGAACTGACCCGAGAGGCTGGAGCGAGACTACGCGCCAAGGGATTTGCGCCACGGCTGGCGCAACTCTGAACTGCCGGTGACCACCTTTACGGGCCCGCTCCCCGCATCAGTTCCGCGGCAAGCCGAGTATTCGCGTTCCGCTTCCCTAGCGGGCGTTAAGAGAATAGTATTCTCGTGGCGAGAAAGTTACAATCTCAGACACGTCGTCCCGCGAGAGGGCTAGCACACCAATGACACGGCGTTCTCCGGTACAGTCCAATCATGTTCTCCCCTCGCGGCAATCAGCTGAGCCCTCTGTGACCAGCCCCAGCGAAGAGCCGGCCTGGAAGCAGCGCGCGGTCGAGCGGTCCATCAAGACGGCGAAACTGCGCGCGGCGCAACGCGTCCAGCGCTTCCTCGACGCCGCCCAGGCCATCATCATTGAGAAGGGCAGCACGGACTTCACCGTGCAAGAGGTCGTCGACCGCTCGCGACAGTCGCTGCGAAGCTTCTACCTGCAGTTTGACGGCAAGCACGAACTGCTGCTGGCTCTGTTCGAAGACGCGTTGAGCCGGTCGGCCGACCAGATCCGCGCCGCCACGGCCAACCACTCCGACCCGATCGACCGGTTGAAGGTTGCCGTCGAGTTGCTCTACGAGGCTTCCCGGCCGGACCCGACGGCCAAGAGACCGCTGTTCACCGACTTTGCTCCGCGGTTGCTGGTCTCGCACCCGGCCGAGGTCAAGGTGGCCCATGCGCCACTTCTGGCTTTGCTCACCGAATTGATGGAAGCGGCGAGCGACGCCGGCGAGCTGCGCGCCGAAATCAACCCGCGGCGGATCGCCGCGATGACCATGCAAACGGTCATGTTCATTGCGCAATCCAGCGGCGGTACGGACGAGGCCTCCGTGCATCCCATCAGTGCCGACGAAGTCTGGGACTTCTGTTCGCGGGGATTCGTCGGCAAATAACACCGGAGAACCGCGTTATCGGTCAGTGAGAATTTAACTTACACGGGCCGCGTGCCCGATCTCTGGACGGACTTGCTTGGCTGCCTTGATCTGCACATCGAGAACGGCGGGCGATCCGATACCCAAGATGTCGCGGTGTTCGAGGGCGCCAGTCAACGGTTGCAGTATCACCGGGTGTTCGGCGGCCAACTCCTCGGCCAGTTCATCCGGGCCGCGTCGCTGACCTGTCCTGACAAAACCGTCAAATCGCTGCACGCCCTGTTCGCGCGGGAAGGCCACCTCGACGAACCGGTCCGTTACCAAGCCACCCGTCAGCACCAGGGCCGGTCCTTTGCCACCGTGACCATTACCGCCCACCAAACGCGAGGCGTGCTGGCCAGCAGTTCGGTGTGCATGCACGCGGTCGAGGACGGCCCGGAAAACCAGGACTGCGAAGCAGTTCCGGCGTTGCTGGACGAAAAGCATCGGCTTGAACTCGACCTGATCCCATGGGAAACCCGCTCGGCTGACGACCTCAATGCGGTGACCGCAAGGCTGCCGCGATTCGAAGTGTGGATGCGGACCCCACCCGTGGACACCGATCTCGCGCCCGCCCTGACCGCCTATGCCACCGACCTCACCCTCATCGGAACCGCGCTACGTCCGCTCGAGGGTTATAGCCACAGCGGTAACGGCACCCTGTTCACCTCCGCCGTCACCTCACACAGCGTGTGGTTTCACCGGCCCTTCCGTACCGACCGCTGGCTGCTGCTGCGCCAGCACAGTCCGGTGTTGGCGCACGGCCGTTGCTTCGGCCGTGGCGACGTCCTCACCGAGGACGGCGCGCTGGTCGCGTCCTACGCCCAGGAGGCCTTGTTGCGTTTTCGCGACGCCGGCGAATCGGTCAGCAGGTGACCGGCCGCGGATCGTCGTCGCAACGGAAAGCGTTCGCATATCGCACAAAACCACCGGATTGAGAATATGATTCTCGTTACAGAAGAATTATAGGTAGCGAAAACGGATTCGACGTTGACACCACAGGTGGCTGATGACAGAGTTGCCGCAGATTCTTAGTGCCACCAACTATGCAGTTGCGGCGAGAGGCCAAGCTCTGTGACAGTCACTGCCCGCAACGGTGTCTATTACGACCCGTACGACGTGGAGATCAATGCCGATCCCTACCGGGCGTTTCGGGGGCTGCGTGAACAAGCACCGCTGTATTACAACGAGCAGCATGACTTCTATGCGTTGAGCCGCTTCGCCGATGTCGACCGCGCCCTGGTCGATCACGAAACTTTCAGCTCGGCCCGCGGCGCGATCATTGAGTTGATCAAGGCCAACATCGACATACCCCCGGGTGTGATCATCTTCGAGGATCCACCGATCCACGATGTGCACCGCAAGCTGTTGGCGCGCATGTTCACACCGCGCAAGATCATGGATCTGGAACCCAAGATCCGCGAATTCTGCGCTCGCAGTTTGGATCCGCTGATCGGCACGGACCGCTTCGACTTCGTCGCAGACCTCGGCGCGCAGATACCGATGCGGGTGATCGGAATGCTGCTCGGGGTGCCCGAGGAGTACCAGGAAGCCGCGCGTGACTTGACGAACGCGCAGATGCGCACCGAGGCCGGCAAGCCGATGAGGTTGGCCGCCGACGGCATGAACACCGGTGAGTTCTTCGCTGAGTTCATCGACTGGCGCGCCGAGCATCCCGCCGACGACATCATGACCGACCTGTTGAACGTCGAGTTCCCAGACGAGAAGGGCATAACGCGGCGGTTGACCCGCGAGGAGTTGCTCACCTATCTCAGTGTGGTTTCCGGAGCGGGCAACGAGACCACCACCCGGCTGATCGGATGGGCCGGCAAGGTGCTGGCCGAACATCCCGACCAACGACGGGAACTGGCCCAGAACCCCGCGCTGGTCGCCCAGGCCATTGAAGAGTTACTGCGCTTTGAACCGCCCGCTCCGCACGTGGCGCGCTACGTGACCCGTGACGTGACGTACTACGGCCAGACGGTGCCGGAGGGCAGCGCCATGATGATGTTGATCGGTGCGGCGAACCGCGATCATCGCCAATTCCCGCCGGACGGCGACGTTTTCGACATCCATCGAGAAAGCCGACAGCATCTCGCGTTCAGCGTCGGCACCCACTACTGCCTCGGCTCGGCGCTGGCCCGTCTGGAGGGGCGGATCGCCCTCGAGGAGATCTTGAAGCGCTTCCCCGAATGGGAGGTCGACCTCAGCTGCGCCGCGTTGTCTCCGACATCCACCGTGCGTGGGTGGGAGTCAATGCCGGCGCTTCTGGGCTGAGTCAAAACACAACTGAGGAAATGAGGTAACGATGGCGGGTCGAGTCGAAGGCAAGGTCGCGTTCATCACCGGCGCGGCCCGCGGTCAGGGCCGCGCGCATGCGGTGCGGTTGGCCGAAGAGGGCGCCGACATCATCGCGGTGGACATCTGCAAGCAGATCGAGACCGTCTCGATCCCACTTTCCACACCGGAGGACCTGGCCGAGACCGCCGACCTCGTCAAGGGCCACAACCGGCGCATCTACACCGCCGAAGTCGACGTGCGTGACTACGCCGCGCTGAAAGCCGCGGTCGACGCGGGCGTTGAGCAGCTCGGGCGGCTCGACATCATCGTTGCCAACGCCGGCATCGGCAATGGTGGGCACACGTTGGACAAGACCAGCGAAGAAGACTGGACCGACATGATCGACGTCAACCTGGGTGGCGTATGGAAGACGGTGAAAGCCGGTGTGCCACATCTCTTGGCGGGTGGTCACGGCGGTTCGATCATCCTGACCAGCTCGGTGGGCGGACTGAAGGCCTACCCCCACACCGGTCACTATGTGGCCGCCAAACACGGCGTGGTGGGTCTGATGCGCACCTTCGCGGTTGAGTTGGGCCAGCACATGATTCGGGTCAACTCGGTTCATCCCACCAACGTGAACACACCGTTGTTCATGAACGAGCCGACGATGAAGCTGTTCCGCCCCGACCTGGAGAACCCCGGCCCCGACGACCTCAAGGCGATCGCGCAGATGATGCACACCCTGCCGATCGGTTGGGTGGAGCCCGAGGACGTCAGCAACGCGGTGCTGTTCTTCGCGTCCGACGAATCTCGCTACGTCACCGGTGTCACGCTTCCGGTCGATGCGGGTAGCTGCCTTAAGTAACCCGTCGTGACGCCCGGCGGGACCTATCGGTTACCGTCGCGCCATGAACGGTTTCGAAGGTAAGAGCGCCGTTATCACCGGCGGCGCGAACGGCATCGGATTCGCCACCGCGACCGAGTTCGCCCGTCGTGGGGCGCGAGTCGTGCTTGCCGACGTCGACAAGCCCCGTCTTGAACAGGCAGTGGCGCACTTGCATGCCGAGGGGTTCGAAGCGCACGCCGTGATGTGCGACGTCCGACATCTCGACGAGATGGTCCACCTCGCCGATGAGGCATTTCGTCTTCTCGGGCAGGTCGACGTCGTCTTCAGCAATGCCGGCATCGTGGTCGCGGGTCCGATCGCCCAGATGACCCATGAGGACTGGCGCTGGGTGATCGACATCGACCTGTGGGGCTCCATCCACGCGGTCGAGGCGTTCCTGCCGAGGTTGCTCGAGCAAGGCACCGGCGGCCACGTCGCGTTTACCGCGTCATTTGCGGGCCTGATGCCCAATGTCGGCCTCGGGGCCTACAGCGTCGCGAAATACGGTGTCGTGGGCTTGGCGGAAAACCTGGCCCGTGAGGTCAAGGACAACGGCATTGGTGTATCGGTGCTCTGCCCGATGGTCGTGGAGACCAAGCTGCTGTCGAATTCGGAGCGGATCCGCGGGATAGATTACGGATTCTCGTCGATGGGTGCTCCGGCGCAGCCAGACACGCTGAACGTCGACGAGGTAGCTCGCCTGACCGCTGACGCGATTCACGCCAACCGGTTGTACGTGCTACCCCACTCTGCCGCCCGCGCATCGATCCGGCGCAGATTCGACCGCATTGACCGGACGTTCGACGACCAGGCCGTCGAAGGGTGGAGTCACTAGCTAGCCTGGTCCGAACTTGAACCCGCCGGTGCCGGGGTGGTGATAGCTCGCCATGTCAGAAGCCAGAAAGACTGCAGTGCCGGCGATTTCGTCGACGTGTCCGGGCCGGCCCTGCGGAATGGCATCCACCAGCTTGCGGGCCACCAATTGAGTGCACGACAGGACATGGCGCAAATTGGCCTTGTATAAGGCGTCCCAACCGTTTTTGCTGGTATCCAGCAGCGGAGAGAAGAACACGCCACCGGCGTTGTTCACCAGGATCGTCGCCGGCCCGAGCCGGGCGACGGTTTGCTCGTATGCGGCGTGGACCTGGTCGCTGTCCCGCACGTCGGTGACGATGCCCAAGGCGCCGATCGCTTTCGCGGATTCGGCGCAGCTGTCGGCCTCACGCTGGCCATGCCGGCAGCGATGCCACGTCCGATGCCGGCACCGCCTCCGGTGACCACCGCGACGCGGTCGGTGAGCAAGATGTCCGACGGGCTGACGGTCATCGCGCGGCGGCCCTTCTGACACTGCCTGGCGCGCGGCCGATGATGCCGTCGGCCTCCAACTCGGCGATCTGCTGCTCGCTCAGCCCGATTTCGGCGAGCAATTCGCTGTTGTGCTGACCGAGCAGAGGCGCGGGTTGCAGATGGAATCGGTCGGGTCCAGCCGAGAACCGCACCGGCACCGTGCTGTGCGGCGCTGGGTTGTTCACCGGGTGGTCGACGTCCTCGAAGAAGCGACGGAATTGCAGCTGCGCAATCTCGCTCTGGCGGTGCGGCTGCAGGACTTTACCCACCGGAACGCCCGCATTCCACAAACATTGGACGATATCGTCGCCACCGCGGTCCCGGCACCACGCAGTCAGGTGCTCGTCGATGAGGTCGTGTCGCTCGCGGCGGCCGTCCGCGCTCGACAGCGCGGGATCCAGCGCCCATTGCGGCCGGCCCAGCGCCTCGCACAGCGCTGTCCACTGCTCGTCGTTCGCGACGGCGATGGCAACCCAGCTATCGAGACGGCCGAACTCGTCGACGTCGGCCGTTAGGTACAGGTTCTGCGGTGCGGCCGTCGGTCCGCGGTTGCCCATCCGTTGCAGCAGCGCTCCGTAGGCGGAGTATTCGATGACCTGTTCCGCGGCGATGTTGAGTGCCGCGTCGACCATCGCGGCTTCGACGAACACTCCCCGGCCGGTCCGGCGGCGGGACTCCAGCGCCAACAGCAATGCGTTGACCGCGTGCACGCCCGCGTTCGGATCGCCGATTGAATACGGCTCGTAGGGGTTGCGATCCGGGTAACCGGTCAACCAGCTCACCCCGGACGCGGCCTCGATGACGTAGGCGAACGCCGGGTTGTCACGCCAGGGCCCGTCGAGCCCGAATCCAGGCATCCGCAACAGAATCGCGTCAGGTCGTACCGACTCGACGGCTGCAAAGTCCACACCGATCTGTTCCAGCACCCGTGGAGTGAAATTCTCGACGATCACGTCGCAGGTTGCGATCAAGCGGCGCAACAGGTCCTGGCCCGCTGCGGTCTGCAGATCGAGGGTCAAACCCTTCTTGTTGGTGTTCAGCGCAGAATAAATCGGCGACTTCTCCCACCACTGGTCCTCGGTGACCGGAATACCGGCGATCAGCCGGGCGCCGTCGGGCTTGCGAGTCGACTCGACGTGGATCACCTCAGCGCCGAGCAAGGCGAGGAAGTGCGTACAGCTCGGGCCGGCCCAGAAAGTCGTCATATCCAGTACGCGTAAGCTGCTGAACGGCAGGCGATCCGGGGCACCGGCCGTCGCCCGTTGGCGGGCAACCAGAGGCTCGGACCGCTGGTACTGCGCAGTGTGTTCGCCGAGCCGCGGAGCCGGCTGCGGTGGGCACAGATTCGCCGGCTGCATCCGGTAGGGCGGGCCGGGCTGTTGGAAACCCTCACGAGGATTGGCGACGAACGAGTGCCGGTGCTGAAACTGGTCCAGCTCGGTGATGCTCGCGCCGTTGGCCACGGGTGCGTTGGGAATCCGGAAGGCGGTCGCCAGGTCGCGGATATCGTCGACGTTCTGGCTCTCGAACCACGAATAGATCTCGGCAGCCTTCAGATTGGCCATCTCGGTGATCGACAACGGCGAATCTTCGTCGATCCAGTCTTGGTGCCCGATCATCGCGCAAAGGTCGAACCACTGCTGCGCGGTGCCGCATCCGACGTCCACCAAACCATCTTTGGCACAGGCGATGCCCGGCACGGTGAGTTTGCGGGCATCCCGCCACGGCTGCCCGAGCATCTGAAAATAGGTGACCGGGTAATACGTGAGCCCGAGGATCTGCGCTTCGAGCATCGACAGGTCGCAAAGCTCACCGACGCCGCGGCGCCGTGACGCCAGTGTCGCCGCGCTGGCGAACGCACCGGCGAGGTATTCACCGACCTGGCCGCCAACGAATACCGGTGCGCGGTCGGGTGATCCGCGACCCAGACCGACGATTCCACCCGACCACGCTTGCAGAGTGAACTCCGTCGCGGGCAGATC
Source organism: Mycobacterium sp. (assembly GCA_035642975.1). Lineage (GTDB taxonomy): Bacteria > Actinomycetota > Actinomycetes > Mycobacteriales > Mycobacteriaceae > Mycobacterium. The sequence continues at coordinate 4,644 of DASQRI010000035.1, read as the reverse complement.
AGCCCACGGGCCGTCCAGTCCGAACGGGGTGATCGATGTGACGGTCAGGTGCGGATGATTGCGACGGACCGCGGCGGGGGTGAACGCCTCACTCTCTGCCAACGACGAGCCGCGAGACCACACCACCGCATCCGCGGACGCCAGCAGCCTGTCGACGAAATCGCGGTCGACGTCTGGATCGGCGACGACACTGTGCTTGCCGCCGGCCAGAAAGCCGAACAGGGCTCCGTCGCCGCCGGCCGGGATCTCGCTGCCAGACGCCGACCATCCGCGCAGCGGATCACCCTGCGGCGGCTCCACTTTGATCACCCGTGCACCGCCGTCGGCCAGCAGCCTGGTGCAGTACGACCCGGCAATGCCGCTGGACAGCTCGACGACCGTATAGCCATCCAGCGGGCTGGTCTGCAGCGTGTTCTCGACCACCGTCAGGCGCCGACGGTGACGTTCGCGAACGGGCTCGACGTCAGGATTTCGGGACCGTCTGGGGTAATCAACACCGCCTCTCGGCCGAACACAGCGCCGACGCCGGATTGCCAGACATAGCCGGTGACCGCGAGCACCATGCCCGCCTCCAGCCGTTCCGCGGCGGCGGTCGCCGGCAGGTGCTGCGAAACCACGGGTGGGTCGAATCCCAGCCCCAAACCCCGCGCGATGGGCATCGGTGGCTGGTCCTCCCCGGCCGCCTGGTAGGCGGTCAGCAGGTCGATGGCGGGCGCGCCCGGTTGGCAGGCTTCATAAAGCCGGTGCCACAGCGCATCCCAGCGCTGGTACAGATCGGCTGCGCCACTGGGTTCCCCGACCGGCCAGGTGCGTCCCACCTCGCCGGTATAGCCGGCGTCGAGGACCCCTGCGGAGAACGCCACCAAGTCACCGGACTGGACCCGTCCGTCGGCGCTGGCCCGCCGCCATGGATGGTCGCGCGCGGTCACCCAGGCCGCATCCTGGGTGGACGGGGTGCTCACACCGCCGGCTGCCATCGCCTCCAACAGCACCCCGGCCAGGGTCTTCTCGCTGATCCCGGGCCGCAGCTCGGCGACGGCCGCGGCCAGGCCGACCTCGGCCACCCGGATGGCCTCGCGAAGCGCGTTGACCTCCTCGGCGGTCTTGATCCGCCGGGCAGCGCGCATGGCCAGCTCACCGTCGACCAGCTCGGCATTGGGGAACGCCACCGGCAACAGCTGCGCGAACCCCGGCGAAAGCGCATCGGTTCCAACACGTTTCGCAGCGGCGGCGCCCTCGATGCCTTTCAGTACCGAGATCGTGTTCATCGGGTTCCAGGCGATGCCGTACAGATTCTCGTGCGGGATGTCCTCGGGCACCCCCTCATCCCAGGTGCTGAGCAGGTGGATCGCCCCGGACTCCCGGACGACCACGCATGTCGGGCCGAACGGGCGGGTGCCTGCGACCCACAGCTGCGGTGCGCCGGACACATAGCGGACGTTGGCCTGCCGTCCCAGCACCAGCACGTCGAGGTCGTGCTTTTCCATCTGCGCCAGCGCGCGCTCCCGACGGCCCAGGCGCAGCGCGCGGTCGTCGGCCAGAACTTCAGTGCCCATCGGCGCTACTCCTCTTCATCGCTACGCTGTGCATCGTCGTCAGCGCGTGCCATAAGGGTGATAGGGGTAGTCGGTCAACGGAATCCAGCCTTCCTCGGTGATGACGACGATCTCTTCGCTGCGATAGCCGCCGGTGCCGTCCTCCCACACCACGGGTTCCAGGACCAACACCATTCCCGGCTCGAAGACGAAGTTTTCGTCGAACTCGTCGCCGAGATCGGTCCCGATCATTGGGGTTTCGGCGGCGTTTACCCCGATGCCGTGCCCCAGATAGAAGTGCGGCAGCCACGGCCTGGTGCCCCCGTTGGCTTTCGTCGCCGTCCGGCCCAATTCGGCGGCGGTGGCGCCGGCCCGCGTGACGTCGAGCACCGCATCCATGATTTCCCGCCACTTGCGGAATTGCGCCTGCTGGCGGGGAGTCGGATCTTGGCCGACCACCCAGGTGCGGCCGAAATCTGAGCAATAGCCCTGATAGGTGATGCTGACATCGGTCCACAGCACATCGCCGGCGGCCAGTTCGCGCTCAGTTGTCAACAACGGCAACGCCAAATCGCCGTGCGTGGTCCATACGCCGTCCGCCTTGTTTTTGGGCATCACCTGCCAGATCGGCTCCAGCATGCTGGCCATCGCGCCCAGTTCGAAAGTGCGGCGCATGAATTCGGCCGACAGCTCGATTTGCCGAATTCCCGGCGCCAATGCGGCTTGCACATCGACCATGGCCGTGTCGGTGATCCGGCAGGCGGTACGCATGCAAGCCAATTCGTCGGGCGTCTTGATGAGCTTGGCGGCGCCGACAATCTGTGCGGCGTCGGTGGGCCGCCCGGACCGGAACAGACGTGGCTGCGCGCGCCGCATGGCCCCGGTGAGCTCGTCGACTGCGATGACGGCTACCGCCGGAACCAAATCCTCAACCGCCCGGGCGAAGTGCTCGACCCCCTCGTCGAACTCCAGATACACAGGGCCGTGCAGATGGTCGGCGGGCAGACCCGATTCCGATGCGGCGCCTTCGCGGAACGGCAGGAACAGGTGCGGGTGCGGGTCGTCGGCGAGCACCACCGCAACCGGTCGCTCGACGTAAGACAACCCGGCGTCACCCAGCGGCCAGCTCACCCCGGTGGCGTAGACGACGCTGTTATTTCCCAGCAGGATCAAAGCGTCCACGCCGCGGTCGGCCATCGCCGAGCGGAGTCGCGCGCCGGTCTCGCGGCGCATCCGATCGAGATCCGGTGTCTCCGGGATGTCGAGCACAGACGAAGGTGCGGCCAGGAACGAAGTGGACGAAGTCATCGAGATGGCCTAGAGCCCTAGGAATTTCGTGATGTTGCCGCTCACAATGCGCACCGCCGCCTCAGCGCCGACCGAGTCGACAACCGCGGCCAACGACTTCTCCGAGTAGCCGAATGTGCTTTCGTTGTGCGGATAATCGCTGGACCACATCACCTTGTCGACACCGATCTGATCGATCAACTTCAGCCCCAGCGGGTCGACCATGAACGATGCGCTCATGTGGGTGTCCCAGTAGTGGCGCACGTCGTGCTCGAGCGGCCGATTGAACATGTGCTGATATGACGCCACCAAGTGCTCGGCGTCTTGCAGCGCCCAAGGCACCCAGGCGATCCCACCCTCGAACCAGCCGATACGCAGCCCGGGGTGATCGTCGAGAATTCCGGTGAAGAGATACTTGGCGAACTGTTCGCGGAAGCCGTCGATGTTGATCATCATGCCGACAACCACGCTGTTGAATTGACACGGAGTCTTCGGCGGGGTCTCGCCGATGTGATGAGCCACCGGAAGGCCGGCGGCTTCGATCTCGTCCCAGACCGGCTTCATCGCGGTGCTGCCGTAGTCGATCACGTTACCGTCGTCGTCCTTGCCCGGGTTCAGCGGCAACAGGAAGGTCTTGAGGCCCAACGATTTCAGTTCGGCCAGCGTCCGTTTGGTGCCTTCCGGATCCCACCAGTTGATCAGACCGGCACCGTAGAAGTGGCCGTTGGAACGCTCTTGCAGCTCGGCGATGTATTCGTTGTAGATTCGGAATGCCAGCTCGCGAAGTTTTTTGTCCGGGTAGTGGAAGAGCGCGAGAATCGCGTTGGGGAATGCCAGCTCCTTCTCGACACCGTCCTGGCGCAACTCCTGGATTCGGGCTTCGATGTTGGTGCTTGCCGCGCCGGGCAGGTCGTCGTACTGCATCAGCACCGCGCTGAAGTCGCCGGGCAGGAACGACTGCCCTTTGCGCCCGACTTGGTAGGCGCCGTCCTCGTACCAGATCCGGGGCGCCTTGTCTTTGAGGGCCTCCGGGAACCGTTCGTAGAAGATATCGGCGGCCAGCGAAATGTGGTTGTCCGCAGAGAAAACCACCGTCCCCTCCGGCAGGCCTACGTTGGTGCCGTCGGCGTGACCGTGGCGGTCCTTGGGTGCGCCAAATCCTCCGGGCGGGTAGAGCGAAACGGTGCTTGTTTGAGGCGACATCAGTGGCCCTCCAATCGGATACAGCCTTGTTTGACAGTAGTCATCCCGGATCGGCTGGTGACGGGATTCACCAGGTCACCGGCAGTTCATAGACGCCGTAGGCGAGCCGGTCGTGCTTGAACGGAATGTCGTCGATCGGCACGGCGAGTTCCAGCGAGCGAATGCGGCGAAACAGCGTGTGAAAAACGATCTGCAGCTCCGCGCGGGCAAGCTGCTGACCGACGCATTGGTGCCTGCCGTAGCCGAACGCAACGTGCTGGCCGGCGCCCGAGCGATGCAGGTACAGCCGGTCGGGTTCGGTGAATTCCTTGGCATCCCAGTTCGCCGGTGCCAGGTCGATGATGATGCCTTCACCGGCACGGATGACCTCACCAGAGATTTCGATGTCCTCGGCAGCGACGCGGCGCTGGCCGTTTTGGATGATGGAGAGATACCGCAGCAGTTCCTCCACTGCATTCGCAACGACTTTCGCGTCGTCGGTCTCGCGCAGCACCGCGGCCTGGTCGGGGTATTGCAGCAGCGCCAGCACGCCCAGGCCAATCATGTTGGCGGTGGTTTCGTGCCCGGCGATCAGCAACCCGGTACCCAGCTGCGCGGCTTCCTTGACGCTGAGCTCACC
>DASQRI010000034.1:0-8816 GCA_035642975.1 Mycobacterium sp. | reverse complement strand
GAGTTGTACCGGGAGCGTCTGCGCATCAAGCTGAAAGAGCCCTACCGCACGATGCTGGGCCATTTCCGCCACGAGGTCGGCCATTACTACGAGATGATCCTGGTGCAGAACACCCCGCTCATCGACGACGCGCGAGCGATGTTCGGCGACGACCGGGAGGACTACCAAGCCGCGCTGCAGCGCCACTACAATGGCGAGGCGCCGGCGAACTGGCAGCACGACTTCATCTCGGAGTACGCCACCGCACACCCGTGGGAAGACTTCGCCGAAACCTGGGCCCACTATCTGCACATCACCGGAACCCTTGCCACAATTGCGGATTCGGGCCTCGTCGTCAAAGCCGACCGGGTGAAGTGGGATCTGCCCGCCGACATCGATGCCCGGGTGTCCTACGCCGACGCCACCATCGAGGACATCATGGCCGACTGGTTGGTGCTCTCGGGGGTACTCAACAGGGTCAACCATTCGATGGGCCGCGATGATCTGTATCCGTTCACCATCTACCCCCACGTCGTCGCAAAGCTGGGTTTCATCCATCGCGTCGTGACCACGGCGTCATGACAACCACACCGATCACCGCCGACCGGATCGCCGCGGCGGTCAACGCCGCGCACGTGCGGCAGCAGAAAAAGCGCGGCGGCAAGAACGCCACCTACATCCCGGCCCTGGCGGACGTCCACCCGCAGCTGTTCGGGATCTGCGTGGCAACCGTTGGCGGCCAGACGTTTTCGGCCGGGGACGCTACCTGTGAGTTCGCGCTGGAGTCGATCTCCAAGGTCTTCACGGCCGCACTCGCCATGGAACAAGTGGGCTCGCGGGCATTCCATCGCAAGGTGGGCGCCGATCCGACTGGCGCGGCGTTCAATTCGGTGCTGGCGCTGGAACTGCACAATGACATGCCGATGTCGCCGATGGTCAACGCGGGCGCGATGACGGCAGCCAGCCTGGTCTCGGCCACCGACGCTGAAGACCGTGCGCGTCAGATCCTGCAGATTCAAAGCGATTTCGCCGGGCGCCCGATCACGGTCAGCGAACAGATCGTCACCTCCGAGCGGGCCACCAACATTCACAACCGCGCCATCGCCTGGCTGCTGTTGTACGGCGGCTACATGTACTGCGATCCCATGGAAGCCTGCGACGTCTACACCCAGCAGTGCTCGACGCTGGTCACCACCGTCGACTTGGCGGTCATGGGCGCGACGCTGGCCAACGGCGGCGTCAACCCGGTCACCGGCAAGCGCGTCATCGCGCGGTCCAACGTGTCACACGTGCTGGCCGAAATGACGATGGAGGGCCTGTACACCACGTCCGGCGACTGGGCCTACACCGTCGGGCTGCCCGCCAAGAGCGGTGTCGGAGGCGGCCTGGTCGCGGTGTCGCCGGGCAAGCTGGCGATCGCCGCCTACTCGCCGCCGCTGGACAAGGCCGGCAACAGTGTGCGGGCCCAGGCCGCGGTCACCCAGATCGCGCACAGCCTGGAATTAGGGGTGTTCAATGCGTAGCGCTGGGGAACCGTCCTACGGCGGGTCAGTGCGGATGTCAAGGGTGGTACTGAAACCCCCGTCGAGCGGGATCACCGCGCCCGTTATGTAACTGGTGGCTCGCGAGGCGAGATATACGGCCGCAGCTGCGATGTCGTAGTCGGTGCCCATTCGCTTGACCGGACTGGCCGTGCTGATCTCCCTGCCGCGCTTCTTGAGCACGCTTTTCATCATGTCGGTTGGAAATACGACAGACATCGTCGCCTAGCAGTGAAATGATGCTGACGTGGACGCCAGCGCGGATGGTGGCGGCGGACTGACTGCGAGCAGGCTGTTCTGTCGTTCCTGGTAAATCGCGGTCGGCGCAATCGATTTCCTTGAGCGGGCTTGGATAGAGCGGTGGAGGTGAGTTGAGCGGCAACGCCAATCAGGAACTGATCCAGGCCGTAGCGGACATCAATTCCGCAGACGACGTCGTGGACCTCTTAGTCGTGCTCCTCAAGATCTGCCGCCTGCACGCGGAAGAGGTGCTTGCCGCGGGCCAAGACCTCACCAAGCGGGCACAGATGCGGCAAGAGGCAGGGCGTGCGCAACAGGCGGCCTCAGCATTCACCAGCAGGGTCTTGTCTGCTGCGACCAAACAGTTAGTTATCAATGGCCTTCAGCAGGCCACGGATTTCGCGGTCGCGGCGCGGGCCTGGGCGCTCGGCATCGACCTGGCGATGGGACCCGGGACCAAGGTTTACAGCCAACTATGCGCGAAACCGCCCAACGTCATTCGGATCCTCAAGGAAGGCGACCCGTACCCCACTCCTTCGGTCGACCTCTCGTCGATGTACGGCGCCAACGTCGGCTTCTCGCGCAAGCCGCGACGAAACGCCGCGACCGCATTCGACCGCGTCGGCGGCCTGGCGTTGTGGCCGTCTGCTAGCAGCCAACCGCTAAAAGTCATCTACGACACCGTGGCCGGCGCCTACCTGGATAGGGCTTTAGTTCAGCGGGATACGGTCGACATCCTTGCTGTGGTGCCGAATCAAGACTTTTGGAGCGAGTTCAACGTCACCATGCAACCGGACCAAACGTTTTTTGACGTCCAACCGAAACACACAGCAGACCAGGACACCACTCTTCGCGCTGCACTGCAGTTAGCTAGTGATCACGACGTTGACATCGTCGTGACACCCGAGCTCTCGGACACCAAGAACACAGTCGCGTTGATCAAGGCGGCGTTGACCCAAAATGGCGGCGGCCGGCCGCGGGTGGTTATCGCCGGCGGATCGCACATCGTCACCGGCACCGGGGAACGACGGAACAGGATGTCGACGATCTATGCCGACCTGAACCTCCCCGAGGTGACCCACGACAAGATCGGCGAGTTCGTTTTCACCACGAAGGACCGTCAAACCAAGAGGCTTGTCGAGTGGGACGAGGGCATTCACCGTTCCACCGAATTACGGATTCACGCAGGCATTACCTGGTCGATGATCACGTTGATCTGCGCGGATTTGCTGGACGATACCGTGGTGGACGCAGTGGCCGATCTGTGCCCGCGCTTGGTCATAGTGCCTTCGATGAGCGCGAAGACCGGGGACTACGAGATGAGTATGGGCGCGGTGATCCGTAAATCGCAGGCCTTGGTCATGGTTGTCAACGGACCACCCGAATGGACGGATCCGCCTGACCCGTTGCAGCCGCTCGCTAAACCGCCGCTGAGAGCAATCGCCCCCGTCGTGATCGTCGGCATGCCGCTCGCGAAGGCATGGATCACCACGCTGTCTATGCCTGCTCCGCCTCCGTCGGCAGGACCGCCATACACGGTGCTCTTCCGCTCAGATCAGTGCCAGGTTAGCTTCGTCTAACCAATGGTCAATGATCGATCATATATCATGGTGGGCACAGGGGTTAATACCGGAAGGGAGTGTCGAAGTGAGTGAAACCGTCGACGCATTGGGCGAACTAATTGCGTCGCCCGACAACGTGGTTGACACGTCTAAGCCTTACCTGATTGGACAGCTCGCCGCGGAGTTGGTCTCCTCGGCGTCCCAGCCAGAACTCAGCGACGCGATTGTGACGATCACAGATTCCCTGCAAAGTGCTGATCAGGACGACGCATCGCCGCTCCACCAGTCATTTCTTACGATGTTGTTGGGCCTGCTGAAGGGCGTCCAGGCTGATCAGCAGTCCACGGCACGAACTGCCGCGCAATTGACGGTCCGCGAGCAGGTACTGAATCTCCTCGCGATTGGACCGCAAAACCCGACAAGCCTTTCCGCTCAAATCGGCTGCAGCTCCGCGACCGTTTCGCGGGCGCTGGCCCGATTGCGCGATTCCGGTCTCGTCGAACCGAAGGCGAACGCCGAGCCCGCCGACGGCCGAAACCGGACGTACCAGCTCACAAGCAAGGGCGAGAAGCGACAGGATGACCGATTCTTTGGTCGACTCGCCGATGACGAGGTGGGCGTATCCGAAGGCGACGCCGAGGACCAAGAAGTTGACTACGCTCACCAACTCACACCGTTGCCGGAGGTCGTTGCGGCGGTGAAAAAACAAGCTCCCGCCATCGCTGACGACGTGAATTCCTGGTTCGACCTGCTCGTAGATCACGTTGACGACCCGGGTCTGCTCGCGGCGACCGGCTACCCCCAAGTCAATCCGGATGTCGCCGCCGCCGAGCAGCCGCACCAAGGAATGACCCGCTAGACCATGTCGTTGCGGGTCAGCCACTGCATCACCGGCCAGCCGACGAACACCGGCAGCCAGCAGGTGAGCACCCGATAAAGCAGCACCGACGGCACACCCACCGCCGCGGGTACGCCGAAGGCGGCCAGCCCACCGATGAGCGCAGCTTCGACGGCGCCGACGCCGCCGGGCGTGGGGGCGGCCGAGGCGAGCGTGCCGCCGACCATCGTCACCACGGTGACGGTGACGAACGTGGTGTGTCCGCCGAAGGCTTCGACACTGCTGTATAGCGCCAGCGCCGCACCGAGGGTCGTTCCGGTACAACCCAAGACGATCAAGGCCAGCCGCTTGGGCTCGCGGGCGACCTCGATGATGTCGGCGATGATCTCCTTGACTTTCGGGAGAACCCCCGTCGCCAGAAAGCGTCGCAGGTTGGGCACCAACAAGAAAATGCCCGCGATGCCCAGTGCCACACCGCCGATCAGGTACAGCATCGTGGCCTTCGGGACGAAATGGGACAGGTCGGTTCCCGCGCCCGCCGCGGTACTGAAGAAGATCAGCAACAGGACGTGCATGATCACCTGCATCGACTGCTGCAGTGCGACCGCGGTGGTGGCGCGCGTTGTGCTGAGCCCGCTCTTCTGCAGGATCCGGGTGCTCAGCGCCAGCCCGCCGACGCCGGCCGGGCTGGTGGTAGCGGCAAAAGTGTTGGCCACCTGGGCGATCGAGAGCCTCCAGAAGTTCACTTTTTCGTCGGCGCTGGCCCACAGCGCCGCTGCCGCCCCGATGTACGTCGATGCCGAGATCGCCAGCCCCAGCAGCGCCCACCACCAGTTGGCTCTGCCCAACGCGTTGAAGAACGTCGGCACGGTGCTGATGAACGGATACGCGACGTACACCAGCCCGCCGAGTAGCAGCAGTTGGAGGAGCTGGCTGCGACTGAACCGGGTGACCGCTTCGGATTGAATCTTCTCGGCGCCGGTTTGGCGCATCACCGCCGCGCGGCTTCGGGAAATGACGGCTTTGGCATCGTTCACCGAATCCCGGATATGCTTCGGCACAGCAGTTTTCGTCAGCCTGCGGGACGCCTTCAGCACGGCGTCCTTGCCGAGCACGTCGATCGCTGCGCCCACCGCGGCGTCCGCGCCGTAGAGCGCCGACGTCGTCACCAACAGTTGGGCGATGTCGGATTCGAGTTGGTTATCGTTGGCGCCGTACTCCGCGCTGCCGAACCCACCGAAGAAGACCGCGCCGTTGCTGACGGTGATTTCTTTGGCGCGCAAATCGCCGTGCGAGATCTGGTGGTCCTGCAGCTTGCGCAGCGATTCCCACACTTCGGCTACCGGTGTCGAGGTGTGGCATTCCTTCAGCGGAGCGCCCCGAATGCTCTTGTGCGCGTACAAATTCCAGCCGCGGTCCAGGGTGCCGACGGCGATCGTCGAGGTGTTGGCGACGCCCAGGTCGCCGATGGCGATGGCCATCAAGGCGCGATGCTCGACGGCGCGACGCATGGACGCCTGCAAAGGAGCGGTCTCGCTGCCGCGCAGCCGGAATATGCGCCACGCCTGGCGCAGGGCGCCGCCGCTGCGTTGATGCGGTCCGTACATCTCGACCACGGCGGTGTCATCCGGATCTTCGGTGACCGCCGACAGGACCAGCGGCCCAGATCCGGCGGGGCGGACCACCGTCAGGCCGGTGACGGTGAACCCGCGTTTGGCCAGCGCACGCACCGCGCCGTCCAGCGGCACCTCCAGAGCGGGGGTGCCGCTGACCAGGATTACCAGCGCGCCGACGAACCATCCCACCGCCAGCCCCAGCAGCGCGCGGGCCGGCACGATGGCGCTGACCACCAGGTGGATCGGGATGAAGGCCAGCAGCAGGGCCCACCACCAGTGGCGCCAGCGCGCCGGCAACCACGGGCCGGACACGGTGAGCACCGCGGCGAGCATGCCGATCCAGCGCGGGTCGTCGAGAAACTGGGCCAGCACCGTGCGCAGCCGGTCGGACAGGTCGAAGTGCCATTGGGGCGCGGCGAGGCCCTTGCCGGTGATTGACAGCGCGAGAACGGCGAGGAATGCGGCCGCCGCGTAGGGCAGGAGCAGTCGCCACTGCCGGGCGAGGATCAGGCCGAACAGAATCATGAACGGCAACGCCAGCACAGCGAGGCCGTAAACCAGGTAGACGACGTCAGATTGGGTGGGGGAGAGCACGCCGACGATGCGGGAGATGGATTTCTCCAGCTCGTCCCACCGCGTGCGGGTGACCAGCGAACTGGTGATCACGATCGCCAGTAACGCCGCCGACAGCACAACCCGCAGGATGTCGTTGGTGCGCCGGGTCAGGGGTTGCAGCAAGCTGCCGGAAACCCTGACTTCGTGCCCGTCGACCTGCATGTTTCCAACGATCCCTAGATCGGCTCCGGTCCGCGTGATTCAGCGGCTCGCGGACAACATAACTGGCGCCCGGCCTTGCGAGCCTGATTGGTCACGGCGGGGGTCTTACCAGTCTGGTGCTACGAGGGTGCTACATTTGTAGCATGTCTGAAGTGGCGTCCCGTGACCTGCGCAACGACACCGCCGGAGTGCTCCGGCGCGTCCAGGCCGGCGAAGACATCATCATCACCGTCAAGGGCCGTCCCGTTGCGACCCTCAGCGCGACGCGGCATCAGCGTCGGCGCCGGTTGACCGCAACAGAATTCCTGGCGCGATTACGCCACGCACAAGCCGATCCGGGTCTGCGCCACGACCTTGCGGCACTGGCTGGTGACACCACCGACGATCTTGGGCCTATCCGGTGAGCGAGACGCCGCCGGCGGGGGTACTCGACACATCGGTTTTCATCGCTTCCGAGACGGGCCGGCAACTCGACGAGTCGCTGGTGCCCGCCGAGGTCGTCACCACCGTGATCACTTTCGCCGAACTCACCCTCGGCGTGCTGGCCGCAAGCACTTCCGATACCCGGGCGCAACGGCTCGCCACCCTCGAATCCATTGCCGACATGGAACTGCTGCCGGTCGATGAGGAAGCGGCGCGCACGTGGGCGCGGCTCCGCGTCCACCTGGCCGAGACCGGCCGCCGGGTCCGGATCAACGACTTGTGGATCGCAGCCATCGCCGCTTCGCGGGCGCTGCCCGTCGTCACTCAGGACGACGACTTCGCCGCCCTCGATGGCGCGGCCGGGCTCACCGTCATCAAGGTCTAAGCCGGCTGACTGCTTGCGATAAGTCACAGCAGCCACGCGCGCACCAGCGGCTGACCATGACATGTGGTTTGAAAACGACGCCACATGCGATATCAGCTGCACAGCTGGGACATAGGCAGCTCACGTAGGGTCGAAATATGTGCTGCCGGAAAGGAGATAAGCGTGCCGAGAACTGACAACGACACCTGGGAAATCACCGAGAGTGTGGGAGCGACCGCGCTGGGCGTGGCCTCAGCCCGCGCCGCCGAAACCGAGAGCGACAACCCGATGATCAGCGATCCGTTCGCGCGGGTGTTCCTCGACGCCGTCGGCGACGGCGTGTGGAACTGGCATTCCACGTCGCAGCTGCCGCCCGAGCTCATCGACGCCGAACCCGACGTGCCGCTGCAGAGGCAGGCGATGGTCGGCTACATGGCCTCGCGGACAAAGTTTTTCGACACGTTCTTCCTCGACGCCACGCGGTCGGGCATCCGTCAGGCCGTGATTTTGGCGGCGGGCCTGGACTCGCGATCGTGGCGGCTGCCCTGGCCCGACGGGGTGACGGTCTACGAGCTCGACCAGCCCCGGGTGCTGGACTTCAAGGCCTCGACGTTGGCCGAGCACGGCGCCGAGCCTGCCTGCAACCGGATCGCGGTCCCGGTGGACCTGCGCCAGGACTGGCCGAAGGCGTTGCAGGAAGCTGGTTTTGACGCCTCGGTGCCGAGCGTCTGGTCAGCCGAGGGGCTGATGCCCTATCTGCCGGCCGCAGCGCAGGAGTTGCTGTTCGAGCGCATCCAGGGGCTCACCGTCGCGGGCAGCCGGGTCTCGGTGGAGGCGCTGGGGCCGACGTTCCTCGACCCCGAACTCCGCGCGAAGCGGCGGGCGCGGATGGACCGGGTTCGCCAAGTGATGGCCAAAGTGCAACCGCAGCGGGAGATTCCCCGCACCGACGAGCTGTGGTACTTCGAGGAGCGCGAACCGGTCGGCGACTGGTTCGGCCGGCACGGCTGGGACGTGACGGTGACACCGTCGGACAAGCTGATGGCGGGTTATGGCCGCAGCGCCGCCGAAGAAGTCAAGGACCAAGTCCCGGGCAACCAGTTCGTCGCCGCGACAAGGACCTAACCCACCTGCTTGACGGCGGGAATGTGCCATGTCCCGTCCAGGATCGACGGCTTGGCGATGTTGGGCCAGTACAGCCGCAGCATCAGGCTGAATCGATCCTTGGGCGCGGGTAGCCAATTCGACTCCTTGTCCGGGCCCGGCGAGTCGGCCTGGATGTAGAGATCGGTCGACCCGTCGGGGTTGGTCTTCAGCGCGTCCCGCGGGCTGAGGGTGTAGCGGTTCAGTGGGTTGTCGACGAAGAAGTACTCGCCGTTGTACATGGTGAGCGACCAGAAGCCGCGCACCGGCGGCAGCTGTCCTTGTTCGAAGTGCATCAGGTATTTCTTTGCCCCGCTGTACTTCTGGGTGGCA
>DASQRI010000033.1:0-6120 GCA_035642975.1 Mycobacterium sp. | reverse complement strand
AGAAACACATCCGACATAGCCTGCAGAATTCGCTGGCCATCGATGACGCGGACGCCCTGGCCCTTAGCCTCAACGGCCGCGGTCAGCGTGTCTGGCTGGCGCCAACCGCCGTATTCTTCGAGCACTGATCGAGTGGCCTCTTTGATCTGCATGATCATCGGTGTGTCGTTCGGGCCGACCAAGATGACCAAATAACACCGGGTACCGACGCTGCCTACGCCAACCACTCGCAGCGCGACATCGGTGACCCGGAAGTGTGACAGCAGCAGCGCGATGTCAGCTGGGACTGCGGCCAGATACTCCTCAATCGACTCGACCACGGGGGCTTCGATCTCCTCGTCGACGTGCTGGAGAACCGGCGGTGATTCGCGCAGGCGCGGCATTCCCTCGGGGCCGATCTCGGTGATCTGTTTGAAGACACGCGCCGACGTTCGCGTGCGTGCCCGGGATATCGTTTTCTGAATCAGAGCTTGCGATCCCTTGGATACCTTCCCGGTGTAGTGCTCTGGTTCCACCCGCAGGTAGTAGCGGTCCAGAACGCTCATCTCCTCGAGCATCGCCTGCAGACTGGTTTGGTAGCCCACCAATGCCTCTTCGACGCAACGGCGGATGGCCTTGCCCGGGTACCCGGCATGGCGGCCCCCGATGATCGCGCTGGTGATCAGGCGCTTGACGTCCCACTCCGCGGGTGCGACGGCGGCCTCGTCAAAATCATTCAGGTCGAAGACTATTGAGCGGTGCGGAGCAGCGTACATGCCGAAATTCGACACGTGAGCGTCACCGCAGCACATGACTTCGATCCCGGTCGACGGGCTCGCAGCGAGGTCGGCGGCCATCACCGCTGCCGAACCTCGGTAGAACGAGAATGGGTCGGCGAGCATCCGCGCAAAACGCAGCGGGACGAGTTCGGGTAGTCGGCTGGCGTTTTGAGCGACGAGAATCTCAGTCGCCGTTCGCGGAGAGGGAGTCAGCTGTGCGAGAGCGCGCCGTGGGGCGGTCGTCCGCAACGCCCGACCGCGTGCCACATCCTCGCCTGGAACTTCCAGATCGATCAGGCGTTCACGCAACACCCGTTGCGGCATCTGATTAGCGTACTCAGCCGAGGCCGATGGATACGGCGCTTCGCCGTAACGCATACCCACAGAGTCTTTGAACTCAGCGAGGCGCGCCGCTTACAGACGACAGGTGCAGGGTGAGTTGCGGGCAGGGCGACCATTGCGATCACCGCCTCGGCGCGGTGCCCGCCGAGATGCGGTGTGGTGATGGTCCGGAATTTCTCCGCGATCCGCCACGCACAATCGGGCCACGGCGACGTTTGTCCGGGAGTCGGTCGAAACCCAGCTGCGCCGAACGCTCGGGTGATGTCGATGTCAATCCGGTCATGGCGCTCGTAAGGCTGGCTCATCCGCCGGATCGCGCGCGAGTTCTCGCCTACGCCACGACAAGTACGCCGGACAGCTACTGCGGTTGCGTGCTCGTAGTGTCAGCGTCGGCATCGATGTGAGTATCGGTCGGTTTCCCGCGGCGCCCGGCGACGGCGAGCCGGGCGGCGTAGGCCAGCGCGCTGAGGCCGTACAGGACGGCGACAAGCAGCAGCCAGCGCCCGAAGAAGGGCTGTTGGTTCTGCCCGGTCGCCGCGGAGTAGCTGAACTGTCCCTGTCGGATGATTCCGGGAAAAAACAGCAGCAACGATAGCCCCGTCGCCAGGGTCGGGACGCGGAGATAGTTCAGCGCCGACACCCGCGGCGACGGCCCTGCCCATCGACCGCGCACGGCCGCAAGGGCGGCCGTGAGGGAGCGGTCGGCCAGGGCGTAAAGCGGAAACAGCACGAGGTCGTGAGCGATGATCGCCGCGAGAAACCAGACAGCGATCGACTGCCACCACACCTTGGAGTTCCACACGGCCTGCGGGCCGAGCAGGGTCACCACGTATCCGGCCAATGCCCACGCGGTGATCGTGCCCAGCAGATGTAACGGGTTACTGCCGTAGAACGCGGTGAACCGGGTGATCAGCGCGCGCATCTCAGAGCTTCCCGAACTCGATGGACCGCACCCATTTGGTGTTGTGCACGCCGGGCAGCGCGGGCACGATGATGCGCGCGGGATAGCCGTGGTCAAAGGACAGGTCGACGCCGTTGACGTGCAGAGCCAGTAGCGAGTCGGGATTGCCCACTTGGTTGGCCTGCAGGACGGCACGATTGAAGGCGCCAGCCCGTTCCAGTGAGCGCACGGTGGCCCATGAAGGGTTGGGTATCCCCGCCAAATCAGCGAGGTCGCGGAGGCGAACTCCGCTCCACGTTTGGGTGGTCGACCATCCTTCGACGCAAGCGATCGGCAGCTCGGCGGTGTGCTGCGGCATCGCTTCGAGGGCGCTACGGTCCAGCAGCATCCGCCGCGATGGACCGCGCACGGTGAGCCGCCAGTTGGCGCCGGTGTTGGCGGGCGTGATCGCGGCGGCCGCAGCGGTCCTGTTGACCTGGAAATCGTTGGGGCCCTCGCCGCGACTACGTCCCCGCGGCAGGAGCAGTGCCGCACGGCGGGTGAAACCGCCGAGCGTCTGTCCCGCGGTGAGCACCGCGACGAACAGTGCGCCGCCCCCGACCAGCGCCAGCGCACCGCGGCGACTCACCGTCGCTGGTGCGGGCTGGGCGGCGACCAGCCCGTCGGCGTCCGGCGGTTCGGGACGGGTGTCGGCGCGCGACGTGCGCAGCACGGTGCGAAACGACAGGTAGCGTAGGCCGCTGACCATCTTCGGCAATTTGATCAGCACGTGGATGGTGAAACCCGCGATGAATACCCATGCCCCGTAATAGTGCGCGGTGTAGAAGCTGAACCCGAAGATGTAGTCGTACTGGATGTTGAGCACCCCAGTGGCGAGCTCGAACAGGATCCCGCCGACCAACATCAACAACGACAGCCGCTCCACCAGGTTCGCGATCGACCGCATCGGTGGCCACGCGAACAGCCGGGGAATGACCGACCAGAGTTTGGCCAGCACCACTGGGATGATGATCAGACCCAACCCGACATGCACACCTTGGGTGAGGCGGTAGAGCCACGAAGGCCGGCTCGGCCAATCGAAGGTAGGCAGTTTGAGCCATCCGACGCCGGCAGGGATGGCCTGACCGAATTGCGGACCGTACGCGATGTAGGACAGCAGCCCCGTCAGGATCACCACAGGCAGCCCGACGAGTAGCACCGAGCCGAAGACCGACGTCAGCCAGGGCCCTCGCAACGGGCTGCGCCACCGCTGCAGCAGGCCCACCCCGGGCGGGCGGTGACGCTCCAGCGCGCGCCATAACGGTGCAGGAAAGCCATAGACCGGCTCGTCCGCGTTGTGCGCCCCACCTTGGCGGAGCGAAGCACCGCGACGATGCGCCTCCGCAGATTCCTGCGACGACTCCGGTGGCGTGCTGGGGGATGTCATCAAGGACGACTTTACTTCGCTGGGAGCACGAGGCTGTCTGTCCTGGCTACCGATTTCATGCGGTCAGGAGTTGCACGTCGCCGGTCACGACTTCGCGCGGACAGGACGTTCGTACGTCCCGGTCACTACGCCGCGGGCCAGCACGTGTCCAGGCATCTGCTTCAGCAGTGCCTTCGCGGTGCTGACGTGATCGGGAATCGGCTCGCTGAGGGCGAACACATGGAACCGGTAGCGGTGCGGGCCGTGACCCGGAATCGGCCGCGGACCCGCGTATCCGCGGTGTCCCAAACTGCCCGGGATGAAGCGGATTCCCTCGGTACCCGGCTGCAAGGCGCCGCTGTCGACATGTGCCACACCAGGCTCGATTACTGCGACGGTGTGCAGCAGCGGGCGTGGCAGCGGCACGTCGCTGTCGTCGATGATCAGCACCAGCTGGCGGGTTGCCTGCGGAAGACCAGTCCAGCTCAGCTGTGGTGAAGTATTGTCACCGACGCCCTTTCCGGCGCTCGGCGCCGGCATCGCGCTGCCGTCGCCGAATGCGGTGCTGGTGACCGTGATGTCGTAGGGCGCTGCGAAACCCGCACCGGCGAAAGGGCTTCGATGCTCGCCGGCGCGGACGTTGCGCAGCAGCTTGCCGATCATGCGCCGCTGCCCGCGCCGCGGATCGCCACTGTGCTGGACCGCAACACGTCACCCAGTTCGGCGGGCAGATAGCCCTGCGCCGCCAGTCTCGGCAATACGCCTCCGCTGGAGATGATGTCGAGGATGAGGTCGGGCAGCTTGGGTACCGACCCCGACGCCCCGGTCGTTTCGTTGCGCCATTCGCCGGAGCTCAGATCGAACGTAGCGGTGTCACCCTCACTGAACACGGTGGTCGCTTCCGGCACGGTCATCGCGGGCAAGCCCGCGTTGACGGCATTGCGAAAGAACAGCGAATTGAACTCCTCGGCGACCAGCCCGGCGACGCCGAGTTCGGCGAACAACGCGGCGACCGGACGCGACGACCCCAACCCGAAGTTCTTGCCCGCCACCACAATGTCACCGGGCGACACCTGGTCGGTCCAACCGGGGCGTACTTCGTAGAAGATGTGTTTGGCCGCCTCAGGGGGATCCATCTTCATCGCAAAGGCCGGGTACATGGCATCGGTGTTGAGGTCGTCGCCGAAGAGCCAGACCTTCCCGGTGATTGCCTGTGTCATGCGGTCACACTCCTCGCGTCGGTGATGTAGCCGGTGATCGCCGATGCGGCGACGGTCGCCGGTGAGGCCATGAAGATCTGCGCCTCGGGGCTACCCATCCGGCCGGTGAAGTTCCGGGTGCTCGACGTCAAACACACTTCGCCCGGTCCGACGACACCCATGTGGTAGCCGAAGCAGGCGCCGCAGGTGGAGTTGGTGATCACCGCGCCCGCGTCGGCGATGTCCTGCAGGTAGCCCAGCCGCATCGCCTCGCGGTAGACGGCTTGAGACGCCGGTGTGACGAGTAGCCGGACGCCGCGCGCGACAGTGTTGCCGCGCAATATATCCGCCGCGATTTGGAGATCCTCGAGTTGGCCGTTGGCGCACGACCCGATGAACGCCTGATCGATTTTCTGCCTGCCCAACTCGGTGACCGGCAGGCCGTTGCGGCTGACCGTGCCCGGCCGGGCCACATACGGCTGGAGTGCGGCCAGCTCCACTCGCCGCACCTCCCGGTAAGACGCATCGGAATCGGCTGACGCAGAGTCGTATCCGGTGGCGCCGTGCTGGTCGAGAAACGATGTCAATACCTCATCTGGCTCGAACGTGGCGAAGTCGGCCGATATCTCGGCTCCCTGGGTCGCGATCGTGCGGCGGTCGTGCATCGGAATGCTCGCCAGGCCGGGGCCGCCGAACTCCAGGTTGAGGTTGGGCGCGTCGCCATACTCGTTGGCGATGTGCAAGAAGATGTCCTTGCCGCTGACGGTGTCGGGTTTGACGCCCTCGAGTTGATAGCGGATCGTGGGCGCGACCTGAAACCAGGTACTGCCCGTGCACATGATCGAGTACACCTCGGCGGGGCCGAGCCCGCGCGCGGCGGTGTTGTAGGCGCCGGCCGCACAGGTGTGGGAGTCGGTGCAGGCCAGGATTTCTCCCGGGCGGGCCAGCCCGTTCTCGGCGATCACCTGGTGGCAGATGCCGTGCCTGCCGACGTCGAAGAAGCGCTCGATGCCGAACTCGGCGGCGAACTTGCGGGCATGAGGCCCGCCGGCGGCGTCCTTGATGGTCGGCGCGGGCACGGCGTGATCCATCACGATCGCCAGCTTGTTCGGGTCATGAATGCGAAGCGGCTCGATCCACATCGTCGCGAACTGCAGATCGATCAACACCGTCATGTCGACGTCGACGACGACGGTGTCACCCGCAGACACCCGGTCCAGGCCGGCCTTGCGAGCAAGGATCTTCTCGATGATCGTCATGCCCATGAGTGGTGCTCCGTCCGTCCGTATTTGGCGTCGAGTGCCAGCCACTCCGCCATCCCGACCAGGTTGAAGAATTCGGCGGGCCGGGTGGGCAGGTGGTCGGCGATGTTGCCCCCGTTGAGTTCGCAGAGGCCCTCCAGCATGCCGAGAACGGCGCGGGCCAACGGGTTGCTGGGATGAATGGCGATGGCGTAGCCCAACTCCTGCAGTCGCGTCGCCGACTCCAGCGGAGTCATGCCGCCGAGCACCAGAT
>DASQRI010000032.1:0-14725 GCA_035642975.1 Mycobacterium sp. | reverse complement strand
ACCGCTCGCGTCGAGTCCAGGTGATCGCGGCGGCGCACGTCGGCCAGCACGCCCGCATAGTCATCGGCTAGGCCCGCGGCAACATTCTGATCGTTGCGCCGCCGCGCCCGGGTCTCGGCCGATGCCGTCAGAAACAACTTCACGTCAGCGTCAGGTAGGACAACGGTCCCGATATCGCGGCCTTCCACGACGACGCTACCCTGGCCGTCGGCCATCGTCCGCTGCAGTTCGACCAGCCGGGTCCGTACAGCGGGAACCGACGATACGGCCGACACAGCCCGGGTGACCGCGTCACCGCGGATCTCCGACGAAACATCCTCGCCGTCAAGGTAACTGCGGTCCTCGTCGGGGTCGTAGCCCACCGACAACCGCACCGTCGCCGCGGCCTCCTCGACGGCAGTCTGATCGGCCGGGTTGATTCCGGCGCGCAGCACTGCCAATGTGACGATGCGGTACATGGCACCGGTATCCAGGTAGCGAGCGTGCAGTGCGCGCGCCAGCCCTCGTGAGACCGACGACTTCCCGGTGCCCGCCGGGCCGTCGATTGCGACAACGACTCCACTCAGCGCCGGATGGTTCGCTCCACTCCCGTCACTCGCTGCGCTCGTTCCGCTCGCTTCACTCACAGGCCGACCGCTTTGTAGAGCTCCCCGATCTCGTTGCGGCGCAACGCCCGAATGCTGCCCGGGCGCTGCTCCCCCAGTGACACCGCGCCGATGTCGGTGCGGACCAACGCCTGCACTGGAAAGCCAACCTCTGCAAATAGCCGGCGCACAATCCGTTTACGTCCTTCGTGCAGCGTCACCCGGACCAGCGTCTTACCGGGAATGGTGTCCACCACCGCGAAATCGTCGACCGCGACCGGCCCGTCGTCCAAGTCGATTCCGGCCCGCAATTTTTTCCCCAGCCCACGCGGCACCGAACCGGTCACCGTCGCCACATACGTCTTGGGCACTTCGTAGCTCGGATGCATGAGGCGATGCGCGAGTTCGCCGTCGTTGGTCAGCAAGATCAGCCCCTCAGTGTCGGCGTCCAGCCGCCCGACATGAAAAAGGTTCTTGTTGCCCCGCACCCGGTGCTCGACCAGGTCACCGATGCACGGCCGGCCCCGGTCGTCCGACATCGTGGAGTGCATCCCTATCGGCTTGTTCAGCGCCAGATACACCAGCGAGTCATCCAGGATCACCCGCGCCCCGTCGACGCGGATCACCGACACATCCGGGTCGACCCTCGTGCCCAGCTCCGTCACCAGTCGCCCGTCCACCTCGACACGGCCGTCGATGATCATCTTCTCGGCAACCCGCCGGGACGCAATTCCGGCCTGCGACAGAACTTTCTGCAGGCGGATCCCGTCGGGCTCGCCGGTGGCGACCATCATTCCTGATCCACGTCGAACGACAACGGTTGGTCGTCAGAGATCGGGCCGCCGGCAAGTTTGACGAAACGTGGCTCTGAATCGAGGGATTCGCTGAGATCGTCGATCATGTCGACGTCGGGAAGCAACGGCGCGATATCGGGAAGGTCCGTCAGCGACGAGAGCCCAAGGCGCTCCAAGAAGAGCTCGGTGGTGGCGAACGTGACCGCGCCGGTGTCGGGGTCGGTGCCGGCTTCGGTGATTAGCCCGCGCGCCAACAGAGTCCGCATCACCGCGTCGACGTTGACGCCACGTACCGCGCTCACCCGCGCTCGCGTCACCGGCTGGCGATAGGCCACCACCGCCAGCGTCTCCAAGGCCGCCCGGGTGAGCTTCGAACGGGATCCGTCGAGCAGCAGCCGCTCGACGTAGGGCGCAAACCGCGCGCGGGTGTACATCCGCCATCCGCCGCCGGCCTCCCGCAGGTCGATGCCGCTGTCGCGCTCGGTGAGGGCGTCTGCGAGCAGTCGCAGCTTGGCGGCCACCCGATAGGCCGGCTGCTCGGTGGCCGCGGCAAGCGCCTCGGCGGTCACCGGGGTGTCGACGACGAGCAGCAGCGCCTCGAGCACCGCGCCGAGTTCGGCGTCGTCCAGCTCGGGTGCTGTCGCGACGTCGATGCCCAAGTCCGGGTCGGGCACCTGGTCGAGCATGTGGCCCACCTTGTCGCCGGCGCTGTTCATGCGCCGCTCCTCCTCATCGCTGCGCTCAGCATCGTCGCTGGCACGGTTCATGAATATCGGTCTCGCAATTCTTGAGCTTCGAGTGCCTCGGCCCTCTGCAGCGCTTCGCTGGTCGGCTGTTCTCCGGTCCACGAAACCTGGAGCACACCAAGCGGTTCTGACTGGTCGAATGCTACCGCCCGGGACCGATACAGTTCGAGCAGAGCCAGGAAGCGGCCGACGATCTCGATCGGCGCCTGGCAGTCGGCGACCAACTCTGAGAACGACGCCCAGTACCCGGTGCCGCGCCTTTCCAGCAGTGACAGCAGATGTTTCGCCTGTTCAGGCACGGACACCATCAGCTCGTGCAGGTGTTCGGTGGCCACCGTCGGCACCGGTCGCGGAGTGAAGGCGATCGCGGCGATCTGCGCGAATCGCTCAGCGTCGACGCCCAGCATCACTTCCGGCAGCAGATCCTCGTACCGGTCCTCCAGCGACACCGCTCGCGGATAGCTGCGCAGCGCGGCGGCTTCCAACTCGGCGAACATCTCGGCAACGTGCTTGTAGGCCCGGTACTGCAGCAGCCGGGCGAACAGCAGGTCACGGACCTCCAGCAGGGCCAGGTCTTCTTGGTCGTCAACCTGCCCGGACGGCAGCAGCCGGGCCGCCTTGAGATCGAGCAGCGTGGCGGCGACGACGAGAAATGCGGTCGTCTCATCCAGTTCCAGCTTGGAGCCGATCGCGCGGGTGTAGGCGATGAACTCGTCGGTGACCTGGTGCAGCGCCACCTCGGTGACGTCAAGGCGGTGAGCGAAAATCAGCTGCAGCAGCAGGTCGAACGGCCCCTCGAAGTTGGTCAGCTTGACCTGGAAGCCGTTCTGGAATGATGCCTCGCAGCTCACTCCGTTGTTCACGCGCCGAACCGGTCGATCACCTCGCGGGCCAACGAGCGGTAGGCAGCCGCGCCGCCTGATCGCGGTGCCCACGAGGTGATCGGTTCGCCGGCGACGCTGGTCTCCGGGAAACGGACAGTGCGAGTGATGACGGTGTCGAACACCAAATCGCCGAAGCGCTCGAGAACGCGGGCCATGACCTCACGGGAGTTCACGGTGCGCGGGTCATAACGGGTTATCAAAATGCCGCTGATCTCCAGCTTCGGGTTGAGCCGGTCGCGCACCTTTTCGACCGTATCGGTCAGCAACGCCAGGCCGCGCAGCGAGAAGTACTCGCACTCCGTCGGGATGATCACGCCGTCCGAGCAGGCCAAACCGTTGACCGTCAGCAGACCCAGCGACGGCTGGCAGTCGATCAGCACATAGTCGTAGCGGTCCAGCACCGGATGCAACGCTCGAGCCAGCGTCTGCTCCCGGCCCACCTCATTGACGAGCTGAATCTCCGCGGCGGACAGATCGATATTGCTAGGTATCAGGTCCAGGTGCTTGACGCGGGTGTTCATCAGCACGTCGTCGAGCGGCACCGCGGCTCGATCAGCAGGTTGTGGATGGTGTGGTCCAGCTCGTAATGCGGCACACCCAGACCCGCCGACAGCGCTCCCTGCGGATCGAGGTCGACCAGCAGCACGCGGCGGCCGTGTTCGGCGAGCGCCGCACCCAGGTTGATCGTCGAGGTGGTTTTCCCGACGCCGCCCTTCTGGTTGCACATCGCGACGACCTTGGCCGGCCCATGGGAGGTGCGCGGCTTGGGTTCCGGGATCGGCCGCGATGGCCGCCCGGTCAAGCCGACTCCGGTGCCGCTATCGGCGTCGTCAGTCATTGGCGCCGCTCCTCCGCATCGCTGCGCTCTGCATCGTCGCGGCGCGCGTCATTTCCGGCTGCGGCTCGGCGCAGACCAACCCGGCATGCGCGGCGTTTGGGAAATGGCGGACATCGCAGGAGAGTCTAACGGGTATACGCGCTGGCGCCGGGAGACCCGCAACAACGCCACCAGCGAATTTGGCGCGGCTCCGGCGCGCATCCTCGCGGGGGCGCCGCGGCGCTAGTGTGGCGGCTATGAGTCTGAAGCAGCGCATTCCCCTGTTGCGGTGGTCGTTTTTGCGTATGGCAGTCGGGGCCCGCAACATCACCACGACGGGTCAGATCGGCGACGGACGTGAAGCCGCCGCAGTCGAATACGTGCTCAAGCACGCTCGTCCGGGCGATATCGACGACGTCTTGGCCACCATCGACCGGTTCGCCTACGAGAAGTCGATGCTGATCAACGTCGGCGACGAAAAGGGCGCGCTGCTCGACGCGGCGGTCCGGCGGGCCGACCCGAAGCTGGCGCTCGAGCTGGGCACCTACTGTGGCTACGGCGCGCTGCGCATCGCAGGGGCCGCCCCCGCCGCCAGGGTGTATTCCGTCGAGCTGGCCGAGGCCAACGCCGTCAACGCCCGCCAGATTTGGGCGCATGCCGGCGTCGCCGACCGGGTCACGTGTGTGGTCGGCACCATCGGCGACGGTGGGCACACGCTGGATGCGTTGGCGGGTGAACACGGGTTCAGTTCAGGCGCACTTGATTTCCTGTTCATCGACCACCACAAGGACGCATATCTCGCGGACCTACAGAGCATCCTCGACCGGGGCTGGCTGCATACCGGGTCGATCGTCGTCGCCGACAACGTCAAGTGGCCGGGCGCGCCGACATATCGCGCATACATGCGCCAGCAACAAGGCAAGCAATGGCGCACCACCGAGCACGAGACGAAGGTGGAGTACCAGAGCCTGCTCACCGACCTGGTGTTGGAATCCGATTACCTGGGCTAAGCCGCACCCGAGACCATCGGTTTGCAGTATTCCGAACGGCGCCAGCCATTTCGGGTGCCTAGTGGGCGCGGTCAGGTTCTGCAACTGCGTCGCCGCCGCATCCCGCCCGTGCCAGGATATGTGCCATGACAGTGGTATTGGTGCATGGCAACCCGGAGACCGATGCGGTCTGGGACCCCCTCGTCGAGCTACTCGGGCGAGACGATGTGGTCCGACTGTCCCCGCCGGGGTTCGGCGCCCCATTGCCGGATGGTTGGCCAGCCACCTACCTGGATTACCGGGACTGGCTGGAAGGCGAGCTGACCCGCTTCGCCGCCCCGGTCGACCTGGTCGGCCACGACTGGGGCGGTGGCCATGTGCTGAACGCGGTGATGCACCGCCCGGAGCTGATGCGCAGTTGGGTCAGCGACGTCGTCGGGCTGTTCGACCCGGATTACGTCTGGCACGAGCTAGCCCAGGTGTGGCAGACGCCCGGCGACGGCGAAAAGCTGGTCGACACCATGATGGGCGCGCCACTGGAGGAGCAGGCCGAACGGCTGGTGAGGCTCGGCTTGACACCAGAGGTCGCCACCAACTTGGCCGCCGGCGCGGGTGCGGAGATGGGCCGGGCCATCTTGCTGCTCTACCGCTCGGCGCGGCAGCCGGCCATGGCGAATGCGGGCCAGCATTTACAGAAGGCCGCCGCACGGCCGGGGCTATCGATGCTCGCCACCGAGGACCACTACGTCGGCTCGGCGGAGATCAGGCGCCGCGCGGCTGAACGCGCGGGAGCCAGCACCGAGGTACTGGAAGGCCTGGGCCACTGGTGGATGGTGCAGGACCCGTCGCTCAGCGCAGCCGTTCTGACCCGCTTCTGGGGGTCGCTCGACTAGCCGCGCCGGCTGCGATTGGCGATGCTGCGTGATCGCCCTGCCGGCGGCGCAGGTTGACCGCCGCGACCCGGGAGATGAAGGAGGGGTGCATCAGGCGAACCGGCGGGTCGATGAGGTTGTTGACCCGGAAGAACTTCTCGACGATCACAGCGTCGGACTCACACGCGGTGAATACCCAGCCGGCTAGCCGGTTGCTCGCGCGCGTCGACAGCGATCGCCGCCCTTCCACCTCCGGAAAAGCCAGGTCGCTGCCTGCACCCATTCGCCAAGCCACACCAATCGATTTCGCTGTGGCGCGGAAATACCGCCGGGCCAGGTTATGGCGGCCGCGACGCAGACAATCACGCAGAGCGACAGCGTCCAGCGCCGACACCGTCATGCCTTGCCCGTAGGTGGGGTCGAAACTGCAGATCGCGTCGCCGCAGACCAACAGACCGTCGGGAAACCGCCGCATCTTGTCGTAGCGCCGCCATTGGCTGGACGGCATCCGATGCCGAGTGACCCCTCCGAGCGGTTCGGCGGCACGCACTGCTGCCAAAACGTGGGCGGGGCCATACTCTTCGGCGAACGACAGCATGCCGGCCAGGTCGCCGGGCGGCTCGTGGCCCACCATCCCGAAGACGGTGAACATCCACGTGTCATTCTCATAGCCGAGCAGAAACATTCCGGTCGGCCGGCCCGGCGCGGCGCTGATCCCGACCAGCTGCTCGACGGTGCCGGGCGGAATCCGCAGCTGCTGGCTGGCATAGCACGTCCGCATGACGATGTGGTCCTCGACCGGACGCCCGTAGCCAAGGGATTCCAGAAAGGCCGGGGTATGGGCACCGCGGCCCATCGCGTCGACGACGAGGTCGGCCGTCAACTCCCTTTCGGCGCCGCTGTCGCGGTCGATTACCCGCACGCCTGTGACGCTGTTGCCATCCGACGTCGACGTCATCTCGGCGGCATCCAGGCCACCCAGGATCGTCACGTTCGGGATGGCGCTCAGTCGGCGCCGGACATGGCACTCTAGTAACGGCCGGCTGGGAATATACGTCGTCATTGCTTGTCGATCCCGTGCCATGCCGACCCGCACCAGCTGATGTCCCCGTACTGACACCCAGATCTTGGAGAGATCCCCATCAGCGATAACAGGCGTACCCGCAGCGACCAGTTCGTTGAGAAAGCCGGGGAAGAGTTCATCGATGATTTGGCCGCCACGCCTGAGCAGAGCGTGCGCGTGCCGACCCTGCGGCACCCCCCGCCGGTTGGCGGGGTCGTTGGGCAATACGTCGCGTTCCACCACGGTGACGGTCTGGTAGAAATCGGCCAGGACCCTTGCGGCGAGCAACCCGCCCATACTTGCGCCGAGCACAACTGCGTGGTGACCCAGCTTCGCCATAACAACTCCTGGCCCCCGACTTGACTTCGGTCAGTATGGTGAGCACTTTTCGAGTTGGCTTGAGTAGCCGACTACCTGTCTTGCGTGGATGGGTGCCGGGCTACCGCGCCCGGGGGTGGGCTTCGGCCCAGACCTCACGCAGCGCGTGGACCGTGACCATCGTGTAGATCTGGGTCGTCGTCACCGAGGCGTGCCCCAGCAACTCCTGAACCACACGGACATCGGCCCCGCCTTCGAGTAGGTGGGTCGCAAACGAATGCCGCAGCGTGTGCGGTGACACTCCCGAGCTGATACCGGCCCGCTCCGCGGCGTCCTGCAGCACTTGCCACGCGCTCTGCCGCGACAGCCGACCCCCGCGCGCATTGAGGAAGATGGCCGGGGTGCCGCGACCGCGGCGGGCCAACTCTGAACGTCCGCGCACCGTGTAGGCCTCCAGCGCTTGCACGGCGGGGCGGCCTATCGGAACCAGCCGCTGCTTGCCGCCCTTGCCGTGCAGCAACACCGACCGTGCGTGTGTGTCGATGTCATCGACATCGAGTCCGACCGCTTCCGAGATCCGGGCGCCCGTGGAGTACAGCAATTCGAGCAGCGCCCGGTTGCGCAACGTCAATGGGCCGTCGGACGGGCTGTCGCCGCCGGCGCCGGCAAGTAGGGCGAGCACCTGGTCGAGGCTCAGGCTTTTGGGTAGCCGACGGCCCGGTGTCGGTGGCTTGACGGCCTGCGCGACGTCGACTTCAGCCAAGCCTTCCGCGGCGGCGAACCGGTGCAGGCCGCGCACCGCAATCAGAGTTCGTGCCGCGGACACCGCCGACAACGGCAAAATGCCGACATCCGGATCTCCACGACGCAGCGCCATCAGGAATTCGCTGACGTCGTCCTCGCAGACCTTGGCCAAGTCGTCGATGCCGCGCAGGGTGAGATGCTCGAAGTAGCGGCGCAGGTCGCGGCGATAGGAACTCAACGTATTGGCCGCCACCCCCCGTTCGATCGTCAGATGATCGAGGTACCCCTGCAGCTGTGTTTCCAGCGGCGGGGGCGCCAGCGTCGTCATGAGGTGGCCTGTCGCGCGGCGAACGCCGTCGACCTGTCGGCCCACGGTGCGTCCGCCGGCCGGGGTTCCGCGATACCTTTGCTGACCGCGTAAGCGGCTAAAATCCCGCCAACGGCAAGGGAATTGACGATCTCGCCGCTGAACACCCGGGCGACGGCCTCGGCGATGGGATACCACTGCAGGGTCATGTCGGCTTCTTCGTCGTGCGCCTCGGGCCGGTCCACCTGCGTCAGACCGGTGGCCAGGTAGACCCGCACCGACTCGTCACTGAAGCCGGGCGAGGTGGCCAGATCGACCAACACCCGCCAGGTCTGTGCGCACAGGCCGACCTCTTCGCCCAGTTCCCGGGCGGCGGCCAGGTGCGGTGCTTCGCCGTTGACGTCGAGCAGTCCGGCGGGCAGCTCCCACAGACGTCGACCGAAGGCGTGACGGTACTGGTAGACCATCGGAATATTGCCGTCGTCGTCCATTGCGACGACAGCCACCGCGCCATAATGCTCGACGACCTCCCGCGTCACGACCTTCCCGCCGGGCATCCGGACCTGGTCGGTGCGTAAGGCGAAAATCTTTCCGGTGAACAGGGTTTCGGACGACGTCGTCTCGAAGACGTGTTCAGCCACGGGCAGCAGGTTCGGGCTCAGACACCGACGGCTCGGCCCCATCGTGGTGTTCGCTGCCATTCGCCCGCTGTATCTCCACCGGCAGCCGCTCGGCGGCCTTGTAGTCGAGGGCCGCGCCGACAAACCCGACGAACAGCGGGTGCGGACGGGTCGGCCGGCTCTTCAGCTCCGGATGGGCTTGGGTGCCCACGACGAATGAATGCATCTCCGGCGGGTATTCAACGAACTCCACCAGATGGCCGTCGGGCGAAGTGCCGGAGAATCTCAGGCCGCTTTCCGCGATCCGATCCCGGTATGCGTTGTTGACCTCGTAGCGATGCCGATGCCGTTCGGACACCTGTGTCGACTGATAGGCCTGCGCGACAATGGAATCCGGCTCGAGCACTGCCGGGTAGGAACCCAGTCGCATGGTGCCGCCGAGATCGGCCTCGCCGGCGACGATCTCTTCCTGATCGGCCATGGTGGAGATGACGGGGTCGGGTGTGGCCGGATCGAATTCCGCTGAGTTGGCGTCCACCAGACCGACGGAACGGGCCGCCTCGATCACGATGCACTGCAAGCCGAGGCACAGCCCGAGCACGGGCAGGCCCCTGGATCGAGCATGCTGAATCGCGCCGATCTTGCCCTCGATTCCGCGGATGCCGAACCCGCCCGGGATCAGCACACCGTGGACATCCTCGAGCACCGCTGCGGCACCGCTTGCCGTTTCGCAGTCGTCGGAGCCGACCCAGCGGATTTCCACCTTCGCCCGGTGCTTGAACCCGCCTGCCCGCAGCGCCTCGACAACCGAGAGATAGGCATCCGAGAGGTCGACGTACTTGCCCACCAACGCGATTCGCACTGTCTCGTGTGG
Organism: Mycobacterium sp.; assembly: GCA_035642975.1. Lineage (GTDB taxonomy): Bacteria > Actinomycetota > Actinomycetes > Mycobacteriales > Mycobacteriaceae > Mycobacterium. The sequence continues at coordinate 5,113 of DASQRI010000032.1, read as the reverse complement.
ATCGTGCACCCTGCGCAGCAGGTCGTCCCACTCGGTCCAGTCGACGTCACGGAACGGTAGGTTGAGTCGGCGCACCACGTAGGCGTCAAGCTCTTCGCGGTGCAACACCTTCGGAATGTCGTAGATCGACGGTGCATCGGGCGTGGAGATGACGCCGTCGATGTCGACGTCACACATCAGCGCGATCTTGTCCTTCAGCGGCTCGGGCACCGCGCGGTCGCAGCGCAGGATCAACGCGTCCGGAGTGATACCGATGCTGCGCAACGCGGCCACCGAGTGCTGCGTGGGCTTGGTCTTCAACTCACCCGATGGCGCGAGGTACGGGATCAGCGATACGTGCAGGAAAAAGACGTTCTCCCGGCCAAGGTCGTGACGGACCTGCCGTGCCGCCTCGAGAAAGGGCTGCGACTCGATGTCGCCTACGGTGCCGCCGATTTCGGTGATGACGACATCCGGCCGGTTGCCGTCGGCGTCCGGCTTGGCCATCGCCAGGATGCGGCTCTTGATCTCGTCGGTGATATGCGGGATCACCTGGACGGTGTCACCGAGGTATTCACCTCGGCGTTCTTTGGCGATCACCGTCGAATACACCTGGCCGGTGGTCACATTCGCCGAACCGGACAGGTCGCGGTCGAGAAAGCGTTCGTAGTGCCCGACGTCGAGGTCGGTCTCGGCGCCGTCCTCGGTGACGAAAACCTCGCCGTGCTGAAACGGGTTCATGGTGCCCGGGTCGACGTTGAGGTACGGGTCGAGCTTCTGCATCGTCACCTGCAGCCCGCGCGCGGTCAGAAGCTGCCCGAGGCTACTCGCGGTCAGTCCCTTGCCCAGCGACGACACGACGCCGCCGCTGACGAAGAGATGCTTGGTGGTGGTCTGCGGATGCTTACGCAATGTAGCGACCTCCGTGAATACGGCGCAGGGCTAGGCACTTTTTGCGACTGATGTCCAGCTTTGGGCCTGCCGACCCACGGAAACCCACCCTAACATCCATGCGGCCGCGTCGTCGCTGACACGCCCGGTGGAGCGGCTATTGCGCGATGGTGAGGCCAGTGTTGCGATGCCCCGTGCCGTACTGGCCGGTGCGACCGCCATTGATCAGGTCCGCCATGCCCAGGACCGCGGTGACACGGCCGGACTCGACGTCCAGGTCGTCGACGGTGCTTATCACCGGCGTCACCGCGGCGTCGGCCCGGGCCACCGCGACGGCAGCCGGTCCATCCGAAGAGCCGTCGCGCCCGGCGAGCAGCACACCCGAACCGTGGGGTGCGAGCGCAGCGGCGAACTTCGCCACGCTGACGCCCTGATTGCCGGCGTCGTCGCCCAGGGCCCCGCCAGCGATGACTGCCGCGGCATTCGCCGCGCCGACATGCTGGTTCCCGTAGCCGATAAATCCAGTGTCACGCAGCGCCGCCAGCACGGTATCGCGCTGCGCGTCGTCCACCGGCGGGACCGCGGGATCCCGGTTGATCAGCAGCGCGATACCCAGCAGGTCGCCGGCCTGCGAGCCCTGGTCGACCAGCTTGGTGCTCAGCTGCGCGCCCGCGGGCAGAATCGACGAGTTGACCACCGAACGCAGCTTCTCCGCGGAGTTGGCGTCGACGAACTCCTGCGTCAACGACACCGTGCCGGCAACGGACCCGCCTGCCTCGCCGATGAGCTTCGCCACCGCGTCGACGTCGTCGTCTTTGGCGTCCGGGGCGCGGAAGATCACGACAGACTTGCCGTTCAGCGCGTCATGCACCATCCGACCCGCCATCTGGGTGTCGAAAGCGTTTGCAGAACCGAGCTTTCCGTCCAAGATGTGCTTTTGGTCGTTGAGTGTGTTGATCTGGTTGTGCAGATTTCGCGATTCGTCACGCAGTCCGGACACCATCGTGTTCGACAGGAAGCCCGAGCCGAGCACGACCCCGACCGCCAGCGCCAGGAAAACGGCGGCTAACGAAAACGCATGCTGGCGTAGAGATATCACGTCTTTACCGTCCTAAGGGGACCAGTGCTGCACCCAGACAGAGAAGCGATTCCAGTATTCGATGACCCAGTGCAGAACCAGGGTGTCGGTGCGCGAAACCCACAGCGCGACGATGACCGCGATCAGCATGGTCAGGATGAGCAAGGCGATCGCTCCGCCGGAGATCCGATTGTGGTACAGCGTGGCAACCGCTTTGGCGTCGACGACCTTTTCTCCTACCCGCAGTCTGGTGAGGAATGTCGAGGGGTTGCTGTGCTGGAGGGTGCGGTCGAAAAACGTCTCGATGTTAGCGCTGTGGCCGGCCGTTACCAGCAGTGCAGCACCGTGGTGGTCGGCCAGCAGCAGCGCCAAGTCAGCGGGCGAACCCGCGGCGGGGAACGTCATCGCACCGACCCCGAGGTCCTGGATGCGTTCCAGGCCCGGTGCGTGGCCGTCGGCGTCGGCGGGCAACACCACCTGAGCTCCGCTCTTGAGGACTTCGGTGCTCAGGCTGCTGGGATCGCCGACGATCAGTTGCGGGCGATACCCGGCGTTGCGTAACACATCCGCGCCGGCGCCGACTCCGATCAGGACGGGCTGATACTCCTTGATGAAAGGCTTCAGGCGCTTGAGGTCCTCGGCGGCATCCTCCTCGTCGGCGACCACCACGACATGACGTCGGCGTAAGTCGACGTCGACGTCGGGGATACCGATGCCGTCGATCAGCAACGGGCTCTCGCTTCGGATGAACTCAATGGTGTTGCCCGCGAACGCCTCCAGATGGGCAACCAACCCACTCTTGGCTTCCTGCATCAAGTCGGCAATTTCGTCGTCGGTGCGTTCGGTGCCTCGGATCAACCGGCGGTCTCCGGTGTACACCCCGCCGTTGTGCAACCGGACTTTCGCGCCGTCCTTGATCTTCTTGAAGACGTCAGGTCCGGTCTCGTCGATCAGGGTGATTCCGTTGGTCACCAACACCTCTGGCCCCAGATTGGGATAGCGGCCTGATACCGACGGTGACGCGTTGATGACGGCGGCAATCTCGGCGTCGACGAGCGCGTCGGCGGTGATCCGATCCAGGTCCAGCACGTCGAGGACCGCGATGTCGCCGGGGCACACCCGACGCAGCAGCCGGTCGATATCGCGATCGACCCGCGCGGTGCCGACGAGACCCGGCCGGTCGGTGTTGCGGGACAGAAGACCTGACAGTGTGGTGGTCACGCTCATGGGGGCGATTCTGTCGGTGAATCTGAGCGGCGGCGGGGAGGCGCGCCGTAACAACAGCCTCAGAAGTTATATCGTGTCACACCTGTCACACACGGCGACGCCGTTACGAGGTCGCAATCCGGTCACATTAACGTCCCCTACCGATGTACGGGCATCCCAACGGGTGAAAAACGGCCTCGCGCAACCTGGCAGAGCCCGTGCGAACACCCGATCAGAATTTCGGCGCCCGCTTCTCGATGAAAGCTTGCGTCCCTTCGTGATAGTCAGGACCGAAGTAGACATCGCGGCGCAGGCCGTGGAGATACTCGAATGTCGCCGGATTGATAGCAACCGACTGGGAGAGCGTGCGGATGTCGGCGGCGTTTACTGTCACCCGCTCCTCCTGCCCGGCGCGAGATCGTCACGCCGATTCGGGGCAGTCCGGTCACCGTCGGCGGCCTCGAGCAGTTCGCGTGCATGGGCGCGCGCGGTGTCGGACTCACCGAGCCCGGCCAGCATTCTCGCCAGCTCGGCGACCCGGTCGTCGCCATCGAGGCGCCGCACCCCGCTGGCACCGCCTCGGCCGGCGCTGTCGACCATGAGGTGCACGTCGGCGTAGGCCGCGACCTGCGGCAGATGCGTCACCACGATGACTTGGCGGTTGCGCGCCAAGCGTGCCAGCCGTCGCCCGATCTGTACCGCGGCCCGGCCACCGACGCCGGCGTCGACCTCGTCGAACACCATCGTGGTGCCCGTCATCGACGCGGCGAGAACCACTTCCAGGGCCAGCATCACCCGCGACAGCTCGCCGCCCGAGGCGCTCTTCGCCAGCGGCAGCACCGTCATACCGCGATGCGCGGCGAAGCCGAACTCAACTTGGTCGACACCGTCTCCGCCGGCGTGCGCCCGCGCGCCCGAGGGCAGCGTCAGCGCGGCGGGATCGTCGAGAGCAGCCGACATGGTTGCGACGGTGATAGTGAACTCGGCGTCGGCCATCGCCAGGCCGGACAGCTCGCCGGTGACCTCCTTGGCGAGCCGCTTGGCGGCCTGGGTGCGTGCTTTGCTGAGTTCAGTTGCCGTAGTGGCTAATTGGGTTGCCACGTCATCGACACGACGTTGCAGACCGGCTAATGCTTCTTCGGACACATCGAGGTGTGCCAGCCGGTCTCGTGCCTCACCGGCCCACTGCAGCACACCGTCGATGTCGGCGGCGTACTTGCGGGTCAGTGTGCGCAGCTGGGCTTGCCGGGCCAGCTTGGTGTCCAATGTGCTGGCGTCCGAAGGCAGTTCGCTCAGGTAGCCGCCGAGCTCACGGGCCGCATCGCCGACCACGGTCAGCGCTTCACCCAGCTGATCGGCCAGCCCCCGCAGTGTGGCGTCGTCGGTCGACTCCAGCGCGGTCTTCGCCCGTGCCAATCCGTCGGCCGCTGACGCGGGTTGTCCGGTCGGGTCGACAACGGCGTCGTCCCCCGCCCCGGACAAGGCGACCCGCGCGCCGGCCGCCGCCTCGCGCAGCGCGTCCAACTCGGAGAGTCGACGGATGTCGGCGATCAGCGCATCGTCCTCACCGGGCGCAGGATCGACGGCGTCGATCTCGTGCAGCGCGAACTTCAGCCGGTCGGCCTCCTGAGCCAGTTCACGGGCCCGGTTGCTGCGGTCGACCAAGTCACGCCGCGCGGACTGCCACGCGTCGCGCAGTTTGCGATAACGCTCCAACCGAGAACCGACGGCCGCGAACCGGTCCAGCGCCGCACGTTGCTCGTCGGGTCGCATCAGCCGCAACTGGTCGTTTTGTCCGTGCAGAGTGAGCAGCTCAGTGGTGAAACCGCTCAGCGATTTCGCGGGCACGCTGCGCCCACCGAGATAAGCGCGCGACGGACCGTCGCGGCTGACCGAGCGCTGCGCGATGATGCTGCCGTCCTCGTCGCGTTCGGCTCCGGAGGCGTCCAGCATCTCGTC
>DASQRI010000031.1:0-3698 GCA_035642975.1 Mycobacterium sp. | reverse complement strand
GATCGCGTCCACACCCAGTTGCCGCCGCGATTCCTCAACGACCCGAACGTACGGGCCAAACTTGGCGTCCTCGCGCGTGTCATCGGCGAAGCACTCGAAGAGCCGAGCGTCATTTCCGGGGGTCTCGGTTCGCTGGAAGATGACCTCGTCAAGCGTGGGCAAACCCCGCCGGTCGGACAATCGATGTCAAACGCCGTGGGGATCGATGGTCACGCCCGAGTGATGAAGTACCAACCGCTCTATTCTCGGGTGGCAGACACTCCCGACGGCGTCGCGCTGCACTTTGCGCAATTGGTGGTAACGGCCGGCCCCGACCATAAAGACGCACTGCAGTTTCTGTCGAAAAGTACTGAACCGTTTCGGATTTGCGACCTGCCGGGACTGTCCGCGGCGCAGCAGACGGAACTGGCCCGATCGTTGATCATCAGCGGATTTCTTGTCCGGCTGACCGACGACTGATGGAACTCGCCGAACTTGCGCGTTGGACGCCAATCAGATTCGACCTTTTCGGCGCGGCTCCGGTGGTGGACTGGGCCGACCTTTCCGAAGAACGCTTCGTCGAGCCGTTTTTCGACCAGACCGTCGCCCGGTGGGCGTCCGGTCCACGGGCCCGCCCGCTCGTCAGGACCGGACTCGAAGCCCTCGTCGCTCTCGACACCGAACCGTCGCTCGAACCGGCGGGCATGATCTTTCACCTGGCGCGCTGCGGGTCCACTTTGGTGTCCCGACTGCTGAGCACAGTTCCGGGGGTTGTTGTGCTCTCCGAGCCGTCGCCGCTGAACGCGCTGCTCGGGCTCGACCCGGGTCGGGTCAGCGAGGCCACGCTGATCCGGATGGTGCGGCTTTTGGTGCGCGCGCTGGGCCGATGTCGGCACGGCGACGAGCGGCAGCTGGTACTCAAGTGCACCAGCTGGAACATCCGCCGCCGGGAAATCCTGGCGGCCGCTTTCCCCGAGACGCCATGGATCTGGGTCCAGCGCGAGCCGGCACACGTCTTGGCCTCGCTGATGGCCTCGCCGCCGGGCTGGCTTGGGCTTGGGGTGACGCCGCCGCAGACCGCGCGGCTGTTCGGGCTCGATCCGGCGGCGGTGCCGGCGAGAGCGCGCGTCGAATTTGCGGCTCGCGCGCTCGGCGCCATGCTGGAGGCGGCCGCGGCAGATCCTGCCGGGCGCCTGACAGTCGACTATGCCGACATGCCGGAGGCGGTTTGGCAACGCGCAGCCCCGCATTTCGGGCTAGAGGCCGACAGTGCGGCGATCGAACGCATGACCGCGGAATCCCGGTTCTACTCCAAGGATCCATCACCTCGGCCCTTCGACCCGGATGCCTCCGAGCGCCGGCTGATGACCACAGCGATGCTGCTGGCCGCCGAGCGCTTCGCCGAGCCCGGCTATCGTGCGCTTGCGTCGTCACGTTAAAATCGCTGTCCGCACGCGCCGGCAACACGGCCGTCGAGTTTCGATTCACCCGACCATATGGTATTAGTGTTAATGAAAATGATATTCATCTCGGCCATCGCGGCCCTATGACCGAGGAGTTGTTGTCATGACGTTGAGCGTCGTTCCCGAAGGTCTCGCCGGTGCCAGTGCGGCCATCGATGCGTTGACGGCGCGGCTGGCCGCTGCCAACGCCGGTGCGGCCCCGCTGATCACGGTGGTGGTGCCACCGGCGGCGGATCCGGTGTCGCTGCAGAGCGCGGCCGGCTTCAGCATGTGTGGCGGCGAGCATTCGGCGGCGGTATCCCAAGGCGCCGAGGAGCTTGGTCGCGCCGGTGTCGGGGTAGCCGACTCGGGCGCCGGCTATGCGGCGCGGGATGCGGCGTCGGCGGCGTCGTATCACGTCGCAGGCTACTGACGGTGACGGCACCTGTCTGGATGGCCGCACCGCCCGAGGTGCATTCGGCGTTGCTGAGCAGTGGCCCCGGACCAGGATCGTTGCTGGCGGCGGCGGGGGCGTGGAATTCGCTGAGCGCCGAATACACCTCGGTGGCTGAAGAACTCAGCACATTGTTGGCGCAGGTGCAGGCGGGCGCATGGCAAGGGCCCAGCGCGGAGTCATTTGTCGCCGCTTTTGTGCCGTATTTGGCGTGGTTGACGCAGGCCAGTGCCGACAGCGCCGCCGCGGCGACCCAGCATGAGACGACGGCCGCTGCCTACACCGCCGCGCTGGCGGCCATGCCGACGCTGCCCGAGCTGGCCGCCAACCACGTGATTCACGGCGTGTTGCTGGCGACCAATTTCTTTGGGCTCAACACGATTCCGATCGCGCTCAACGAAGCCGACTATGTGCGGATGTGGGTTCAGGCCGCCGCCACGATGACCGCTTATCAAGGTGTTTCCAGCGCGGCGGTGGCCTCGACGCCGACAACCACGTCGGCGCCACCAATCGTGAAATCCGAGGCGGCGGCCAAGCCTGCGCTCTCCGTCGATCAACTCTCCGGCGACAACCCGCTGGCGATCCCGCAGTGGCTGCAGAACTTCTTGAAACAGTTCGGCGTTGACAACCAGATAACTGCCCACGACCCCAGGCTCGATTACTTCTTCGATAACTGGGTTGCGAATTTCCTGCAGAACTTCGGGGTCACGTGGGACCCCGCCGCGGGCACCGTCAACGGAGCCACCTACGACAGCTATACGAACGCGGGCATGCCGATATTTTGGCTCGTTCGAGCGCTCGAGCTCTTTGAGGACGCTCAACAGTTCGGCACATATTTGGTGACAAATCCGGTGGAGGCCTTTCAGTACTTCTTCAGCTGGGAGCTGTTCGACTTCCCGCTTCACATCGAGGAAGTTCTTGTCTACATGGTCTCTAATCCTTTGCTGCTGGCGGTCGTGGCCAGCCCCGCGCTCGCCCTTCCCGGTGTCGGCGCTGCTGCCGGACTGGCCGGGCTGGCTGCGATTCCGCCTCCGACCGCCGCTCCGACACCTGTGCCGGCGCCCCCGGTGTTGCCGGTCGCTGGGCCGAGCCCGACTTTCGCCGCCGCCGGTGCTGTGGCCCCCGGCACGGCGCCAGCACCTCCTCCCGCGGCCACAGCGAGCGCTCCCGCCGCTCCTCCGCCGCCGACAGCGCCGCCTCCACCCCCCGCCGGCCCCGGATTTGCGCCGCCGTACGTGGTGGGTGGTCCGACCATGGCGGCCGGGATGAGCCTGCAAGCCAAAACGCACGAGCCGACCTCGCGCGGCGCATCCAAGGCGCCGGCGGCCGCCGCGGCGGTAGCGGCGGCTGCCGCGGCGGGGAAGACCAGGAAGCGGCGTCGTCAGAGCGCAAAGCAGCGCGGGACGGCCGACGAATTCATGGACATGAACATCGGTGTCGACCCGGATTGGGATGCCTCGACGGCGTCGTCCGACCGCGGTGCGGGACCGTTGGGATTTTCCGGCACGCTGGCGAAAGGCAGTGAGCACGCGACCGGATTGGCTACGCTTTCCGATGACGGTTTCGGTAGCGGACCGAGTATGCCGATGCTGCCCAACACCTGGACGCCCGAAGCGCCAGACGGGGAGAGCAACGACAACTGAGTGTGCTTGTACGGCAACGGTGATCGTTTAGAGAAAGGATTTTGTCATGAGTATGTTGGATGCTCACATTCCGCAGTTGGTGGCTTCGCAGTCGGCGTTTGGCGCCAAGGCGGGGTTGATGCGCTCGACGATCGGTCAGGCTGAGCAGGAGGCGATGTCGGCGCAGGCGTTTCATGCCGG
>DASQRI010000030.1:0-2845 GCA_035642975.1 Mycobacterium sp. | reverse complement strand
CACCGGCGAACATTGCTTTGGCGATGAAATGTTTGAGCTTCATTGCGCATCTCCTCGTACCGTAGACGTTGAACGTGATTGCGTCGTCAACTCCAACCTCAGCAAAAGTAACGTTAAGTCCGATCAGGGCATGCGCTCAAGCGGTTTGCCGCCCGGCCGTTCTGGTGATGTCGGTGGTCGACGACTAAACAGTCGCCGCCTTCCCGAAGTATTTCCCTCTAGCAATTACCCAGGCACCTAGTCCGGGCGGGGTCGGGCCTGGGACGTTGGGCGTTTCTCCTCCAGCTGTTCAGCGGCGTGGGTGGCCGGGGTGAAGCGGGCCATCCCGCGGAGAATCCACGGTGCGCGCCCCCCGATCGCCTCCACGGCGCGGTCCGAACGGCGCATCGCGGTCCGACGGCCAGGAGTGAGCATTGACGCCAGTTCCGCCTCAGGCGATCCCGCCCGCGGGCCGTGGCGATCCACCGCCAGCAGTTGCCAGGTGCCGGGCACCAGCCGGTGAGCATGGCGGCAGAAGCCACCGCATGTACGTCGGAAAGCTGGCGCGTGAGCTCTTCGGCGACGACCACGGCCAGGCCGCGGCGTGACTGCCTGGCACGCGCTAGTCGCGGCCATCGGCGGCGGCGTCGACCTCACCGACGGCTGTTACGTCGGCCGCCATTCGCTGTTCGATGACACCGACGACCCGCTGGCCATCCACCGAGCGGTCAACCTCTGTCTTCGCGACTGCCCGGTGTTGGCCAAGTGCAGGGATTGGTACGAGTCCCTGCCGCCATCCGTCAGTGAACCGCCTAGACCAACGGGGCTTGGGGGGCAGGCGAGTCCGGCGGAACGGATCCGTGTATCGACGGGCCAGACCCCGGCGTCGGGGGGCCGTAGCCCGGCGTCTGCGGTCCGTACCCTGGCGTCTGCGGTCCATACCCCGGCGTCTGCGGTCCATACCCCGGCGTCAGGGGGCCGTACCCCGGCGTCTGCGGGCCGTACCAGGGCACCGACGGCCCAAATCCGGGCACCTCCTGGCCGGTCCCAGCCAAAAGCTTGGAAGCAACGAAAGCCGCTGCCTGAGTGGTGTACACGGGGATGTAGCCCTCGCTGTGCCCGCGCCACTCGTTACCCGGACCCGCGTGACAAATCGGGTCGTTCGGGTTGCACAGATCGATCGCCTTGGAACCGAGCATGGCGCTCTGGACAGGCAGCGATCCGCCGGCGCGGTCAGCCACGTCGCCAAACGTAACGACCGCCGCGACGTTGGTCGCGTACTCCGGCGGTAGCAAACTGCCCCAGTTGATGCCGCCGATGGGAACGCCGGCGACGATGTCGATCACGCTCGCGCCTTGCGAATAGCCGCCCAGCACGATCTCGGTGTTTGGGCAGGACGACACCCTGGACTTGACGTGGGAAATCGCGTCATTGGCGCCGTCACCGCCGTGCAGCTGCAGGGTGTCGGCGGCATAGTTCACCCCGTAGGTCCTGATGTTCACGCCGCCGGTCTGCTGGCGCAGCGAGCCGACGAAGGCGTCGCCGACCCGGCCGAGGCCCGGTGGCTCGTTGGTACCTCGCGCGAAGACGACCTCGGCATCAGGGCAGTTGTCGGCTGAGGCAACCGGCGCCGCGCTTGGGGAGACGAGCAGGCCGGCGGCGCTGACCAGTGCAGCGCCCACGCCGACCCAGCGACCTGCTGACCGCACGCTGCCCGCCCGAGGGCTACGTATGCGGTTGGAAAACACCCCGAAATTTTACCCCCATGGGGCCAGGGTGCACCATGGCCAGCCATTCCTATTGCCCAATGGCCAGCCATTCCTATTGCCCCAATGGCAATAGCAAATACGCCAATGACAATATCTACCAGCTAACTAGCTGGCCTAGCCAATACCTGGTGCCCACCACGGGTAGCTGCCATACCTACCAGGGGTATCCAACTATGCGACCAACGTGCTCGTCGGAAACTCCGCTTCGTCGGGAGTTCTGCCTTCGTCCTGGTGTCTTCGGCTAGTTCCATTTAATGGTTGTCTAGGCACCGTTGGTGACGTCGTCCTCGTCCAGCAGGAGCCGGATCGTCTCGGCCGCGATCCAGCGCAATGCGGATCGGCAGCGACAGCGAGTGATCGTCCTTCGCGATAGTCAAGTCATCGCCTTGGCGTAACCGGGCTAACGTTAGCCGCCAGGTAGCCGCAATACGGCGACCCGACGCCCCACTTGAGTCGAGGCGAATCGTCTCATCGCCCTAGGGCCCGGTCACCGGATAAACGTGGTTTTGAGACCAACTTCCGCGAGTCACAGATGTCGTCTATTTCTAGACAGCGTTCAGTTCTGTTCGGGCCTGGTCGATTTGGTCGTAGGCGTAGGTCACCATCGCGGCGGTGGTCATCGTCTCGCCCTTGCGGGCGAGCGATTCGTAGGCCTGGTCGCCGAGAACGTCGCGGAGGTGGGTGATCGCGGTGGTGATTCCGGGGACCCCCGCCGCAGAGAAAGGACTGAGCGCGAAGCCGGCGATGGTGGCCGCGGGTTCGTAGTGTCCGAGCCGGTCGAAAAGAACGGCGAGGCTGGCCAGCGGGACGCGGATCATGGTGGTGTCGCCCCCATTGTGGTAGTTGCGGATCGCCAGAGTGAGGTGATCGAATGCGGACACGGTGGCGCCTTGTTTGGCCTCAAGTCGTGCCAGATTGTTCGCCAGGCCTGACGCGATGGTGCGGTTGCCGCTGTCTTGAGCGATCACCAGACCCCGGCCCAGGGCGCTAAGCGCCCCGACGGGATCTGCGTCACGGAAAGCGAAACCGTAGGCAGTGAGCGCCAACGCGAGCAAGGACGGGTTGCCTGTTGCCTCGGCAGCCTCGATGAGGCCATC
>DASQRI010000029.1:0-2094 GCA_035642975.1 Mycobacterium sp. | reverse complement strand
GTCGCCGCGCATCAACGCACGGCCGATCTTGGTCTCGACCTCGTGGGCGATATAGCGACGCAGCGGCCGTGCGCCATACACCGGGTCGAAGCCGTGTTCGGCGATCAGCCGACGAGCTTCCGGTGTGATCTCCAACTCGATTTGCCTCTGCGCCAGGCGGTCTCGCAGCTCCTGAAGCTGTAGCTCAACGATCTTTTCGATCTGGGGCAGCGCCAGCGGGGTGAACAACACGATGTCGTCAACCCGGTTGAGAAACTCGGGCCGAAAGTGCGTACGCAGTTCGGCCATCACCAGGTCGCGGGCGTCAGGCTTGATCTCGCCATCGGGGGTTACCCCCTCGAACAGATAGTGCGAGCCGACATTGGACGTCATGATGACGACCGTGTTGCGGAAGTCAACCTGGCGTCCCTGCGCGTCGGTGAGCCGACCGTCGTCAAGCACCTGCAACAGCGTGTTGAAAATGTCGGCGTGCGCCTTCTCGATCTCGTCGAAAAGTACGACTGAGTAGGGCTTGCGCCGTACCGCCTCGGTGAGCTGGCCGCCCTCGTCGTATCCGACATAACCCGGTGGCGCACCGACCAACCGGCTCACGGTATGCCGTTCCTGGTATTCGCTCATGTCCAGACGCACCATGTTGTCCTCGCTGTCGAACAGGGCGGCCGCCAGCGTCTTCGCCAGTTCGGTCTTGCCGACACCAGTGGGCCCAAGGAAGATGAACGAGCCGATTGGCCTGCGCGGGTCCCGGATTCCCGATCGGGCCCGGATCACCGCATCGGCGACGAGTTGCACCGCCTCGTCCTGGCCGACGACCCGTTCGTGCAGGATTTCATCCAGCCGCAAGAGCTTCTCGCGTTCGCCCTCCTGCAGGCGGGCCACTGGTATCCCGGTCCAGGCGGCCACGATTTCGGCGATCTCGTCGGCGGCAACCACCTCACGCAACAGCGGCCGCTCCCCCTGCCTGGCCTTGAGTTGGTCTTCGGCCGCTTGCAGCTTACGTTCGAGTTCCCTGATCTGCCCGTACCGCAGCTCGGCTGCCCGGTTGAGGTCGTAGTTGCGCTCAGCTTCCTCGGCCTCATGCCGCAGTTGCTCGAGCTGTCCCCGTAGTTCCTGCACCCGACGGATCGACTGTCGCTCGGCATCCCACTGCGCGTGCCGCGCATCGGCCTCAGCCCGCAGATCGGCCAGTTCTTTGCGGAGCTCAGCCAGACGGGTCTTGCTGGCCGGGTCGGTCTCTTTTCCAAGTGCGGCCTCTTCGATCTCCAGCCGAGTCACCCGCCGGGTGATTTCGTCCAATTCCGCAGGCATCGAGTCGATTTCGGTCCGCAGGCGCGCACAGGCCTCGTCGACCAGGTCGATCGCCTTGTCTGGAAGGAACCGGTCGGTGATGTAGCGGTGCGAGAGCGTCGCCGCCGCTACCAGCGCACCGTCCTGGATCCGCACACCGTGGAATACCTCCAGACGCTCGCGCAGCCCCCGCAGTATCGAGATGGTGTCCTGCACATCGGGTTCGTCCACCAGCACCGTCTGGAACCTTCGCTCCAGGGCGGCGTCGTTCTCGATGTGCTTGCGGTACTCGTCGAGAGTGGTGGCGCCGATCATGTGCAGCTCACCGCGGGCCAGCATCGGCTTGAGCATGTTGCCGGCGTCCAGGGATCCTTCCGCGGCGCCCGCACCGACCACGGTGTGCAGCTCGTCGACAAACAACAGGATGCGGCCCTCGGCGGCCTTCACCTCCGCCAGCACGGCTTTGAGCCGCTCCTCGAATTCGCCGCGGTACTTGGCGCCGGCCACCAGTGACCCCATGTCGAGACCGAAGATCGTCTTGTCCCGCAAGCCTTCCGGCACGTCACCGCGCACAATCCGCTGAGCCAGTCCTTCGACGATCGCGGTCTTGCCGACACCGGGGTCGCCGATCAACACGGGATTGTTCTTCGTCTTGCGGCTCAAAATCTGGATAACCCTGCGTATCTCGGCATCGCGTCCGATCACCGGGTCGAGCTTGCCCGACTGGGCATCCGCGACCAGGTCGCGGCCGTATTTCTGCAGCGCTTCGTAGGACCCTTCCGGCGTCGCCGAGGTGACCCGCTGGTTGCC
>DASQRI010000028.1:0-6770 GCA_035642975.1 Mycobacterium sp. | reverse complement strand
CAGCACCAGCATGTCTGCGGTATTGCGCATGTCGTGGTCGGCTTCGATCATCAGTAGATCCGGGTTCATTCGGGCTTCGGAGAAGTGCCGGTCGGCTGCGGCGTACCCGACGTTGGACGGCGCCGTTTCGGGCAGGTAGTGGCGGTCGTTATAGCTCGTCTTGAACCCGGGCAACGCGACCATGCCGACCAGGACGACGGCGGCGCTCACCGCGAAAATCGGTGCGGGCCAACGTACTACGGCAGTACCGACCCGTCGCCATAGCTTGCCGCGGGCCTGGCCCTTCTTTTCGAACAGGCCGAAGCGGCTGCCGATGAAAACCAGAGCGGGCCCCAGCGTGAGCCCAGCCACCACGACGACGATCATGCCGATGGCCACCGGCGCGCCCATGGTGTTGAACCAGGGCAGCCGCGCGAAGCTCAGGCAGTAGGTGGCGCCCGCGATGGTCAGGCCCGAACCCAGCACAACCGGGGCGACGCCTTTGAATGTGGTGTAGTAGGCGGTTTCCCGGTCCTCGCCGGCAGCACGCGCCTCTTGGTAGCGGCCGATGACAAAGATCCCGTAGTCCGTCCCGGCGGCGATCGCCAGCATGGTCAGGATGTTGGCGGCGAATGTGGTGAGCCCGAACGCGTTGTTGTAGCCGAGCACCGCGACGATCCCCCGGGCGCACGCCAGCGCGACAAAGGTCATGAACAGCTGGATCAGCGTGGTGACGATCGAGCGGTAGACCAGCAGCAGCATGATCGCGATCGCGCCCAGGGTGAACAGCGTGATTTTGGCCAGGCTGTCGTTACCGATGACGTGCATGTCGTCGGACAGGGCGGCGGGACCGGTGACGTAGGCCTTTACCCCGGGTGGCGCGGGCTCCTCGTCGACGACCTTGCGGACGGCCTCGACGGAGTTGTTGGCCTGGGTGGTGCCCTGGTTACCGGCGATGTTGGCCTGCACGTAGGCGCCCTTGGCGTCGGCGCTCTGGGCGCCCGCCGCGGTGAACCTGTCGCCCCAGAAGTCCTGGATGTGCTGGACGTGCTTGGTGTCCTGGCGCAGTTTGCGCACGATGTCGTCGTAGTAGCGGTGCGCGGCCTCGCCGAGTGGCTGCTGGCCTTCCACCACGATCATCACCGTGCTGTTGGAGTCGAACTCGCGGAAGTTGTGTCCCATCCGCATCATCGCCTTCATCGACGGTGCGTCCAGGGGAGCCATCGGCGCGGAGTGCGCCTCGCCGACAACTTCCAGCGTCGGGACCGCGACGTTGACGATGACGGTCAGCGCGACCCAGCCCAAAATAATCGGGATGGCGAAGATGCGGATGACGTGCGGGATGAACGGTCGGTGGGGGTGCCCGGATTCGGTGCGCTCGGTTGTGCCCTTATCGGCTGTGTCGTCGCCGGCCGTGTCGAAGCGCCGCTGCTCACCATCGCTTCGCGATGCGTCGTCGCCGGTGCGGCTCATGCGGACTTCACCAGGCAGAAAGTCTGGGCGTTGTGGCCGTCCATACTCTGATGCTCGCGAAGCACACCGTCGACGGTGATGCGGCAGCTGATGTGATTACCGTCGGTTTGGGCCATGATGTTGGCGCTGACCGCGGGCAGGGTGGTGGAAATGGTGTATGACCACGGCAGCGCTGCGCCGTTGATCTGATGCGTGTTGGCGTCGGCGTCCCAGTAGTTGATGTTCGCGGTGCTGCCGGGCGGGCCGAAGATCTCATACTTCACGACTTTGGGGTTGAACTGCACGATCTTGATTCCGGCTCCGGAGTTCGCGTTGAGGTCCTGTGAGCCGAACACTTTGTGCAGGCGCGTCACGGCAAGCCCGGAAACCGACAGGACTACCACAAGCAGCAACGGTATCCATCCGCGTTTGAGCAAACCGCCAATCGAAATCGCCCTCACTCGGTCTCCTCCCGCCGCCCCGTCCGCAATCTTCCCCGCGAACGCAACAAGCTACGGCTTCATTCCGCCGGCACCGAAGCACACCCGTCGGAGACAGCTTCGCCGAACGAGCTCGTCTCCGTCGGGTCGTCGTCGCCGATGCCCATCTAGAACCTTCGCTCGGCTAACTATGCTAGGGCATAGGGGACGGCGGCGTTCCGCTAGGTGCCGTCGAGGTATCAGGGCCCACACCGCTACTGTGCGGCGCGGCCGGTGACCGGTGGCAGGTCGGCCAGCGTGAGGATCCCGGGCCTGGCCGCCACGACTGCGGGCACCGCATTGGTCACCGGCATCGCGGTGTAAATCATGCCCAGCCCCATGAATCCGGGCTCGGTCCAATCCTTCGGGGGCAGGCAGTGCACAACGGTGCGCATGTTCGGCAGGCCGAACACCTGAATGACGTGCCCGTGCTCGAGCGGTTTGGGCGGAACCACATGGTTGCCCATCGTCCAGTTGAACCCGACGCTGACCACGTTGCGGTCGCCGACCCAGCCGCGGTGGTAGCCGTAGACGCTGCCCACCGTGCCGGCCGGAATCTTCATGAAACCCAGATCGGAGTCGTCGGTGGCGGCGGTGAAGGTGACGTCGAAGGTCATCTTGTCCAGCTTCGCGCCGATCGCGTCGGCCATCATCGCGGCCGACTCGGCGAACACTTCGCTTTCCCGTCGCACGTTCTCGGCCAGCCCCGGGGTATCGGGATCCTGGGAGAAACCCATCGCGGTCTGGGTTTCCGCCGATTCGTAGGTCGAGCAGTCCACCGATTCGGTGATGCGGATTTCGTCGACGCGTTCGCAGGATCCACTGAGCGCCATGGCGACCAGGTTTGTCATACCCGGGTGGGCCCCGCTGCCGAAAATCGTCGAGCCGCCCCGCTTGCACGCGTCCGCGATGCGTTGCCGATCCTGTGCCGTCTGCTTGCCACCGGTGATCCAGGCCGCGCTGGTGCACACGTTGATGCCCGATTCGAGGAGGCCGACCAACTCGTCAATGCTGGGCCACAACGGGTTGTAGCAACAGGCGTCGGGTCGCAGTGCCAGCAGCGCGTCGATGTCGTTGGTGGCTGTGACCCCGGTCGGCTCCGGCCAGCCGGACAGCTCGGCGGCGTCCACCCCGACCTTGTCCTGCCCGTGGGCGTAGACGCCGACCAGTTCCATGTCGGGTCTGCCGATAATGGCGTGCAGCGATCGCCGTCCGATGTTGCCGGTGGTCCACTGGATCACCCGAAGCGGACGTTCTGCGCTGGTCGTGCTCATCGGGGGCTCCTTTGCCAGTGCGATGACCTCATTATGTTCGACCCGGTTCAGGTGCCCGCGCGCCGGGCGTCCCGATATCCAGGGCGAACTCGGCGTTGGTTGAACATTTATCAAGCTGAGGTCGATGGCACCGCGAATCTTCTTCTGCCACAACCGATGAATGCGTTGTATCTGGCAGGTTGCCAACATGTAAGCCTTCGCGCGCCCTGCCCCGGCTAATGTGACAACTGCCAGTCGCAGTACTTACTCTTGAGTAATCTACGCGAGCGTAAGGTATGCAGGGACGTGACTCTGTTAAACGAGAGTGACGCGAACTTATCGCGAAGCAGTCAGGCGCTCCTGACGATCGCGTTCGATGATCCAGGCCCGTCGTCAGACTGCACGGTGCAGGACTGGATCCGGTGTGGCGACGCGGCGCCAGTCGACAATGTCCCGCTGGCCTCGATTCGTCACTCGTTCACCCCACGAAAGACCGAAATTGCCCGAAAGAATGCCCGTGCATGGCAGGAAATTGCGGACAAGTTCGAAATTCCGTAAACTCAACGGACGCTGGCGAACTCCGCTGACTCCGGTCAGCGCAGCAACCCGACCGCGCCGATCGCGAGGAACACAGCGCCGACCGCGGCCAGCAGGATGGCAACTTCGGGCCGGCTACGCGATCGAATCCAGTTGTGCAATGTCGCCATCGACGTGGCCGTTTTGTTGGGCGCCAAAATATAAGCCAGCAGCGGAATTTCGACGAGCGCGAAGGCTACCACGTTGAACATCAGCAGCGCCGCGACTTGGGTCAGCGCCGCTGCGCCGGAGGCCAAGATGACGGCCAATGCGGCAAGGTAGTCGACCGACGGTAGGGCGATGCTGAGACCGGCAATTCCCGCGACCGACAAAGATTCTCCGCGCATCAATCGTTCAGCCGGTGTCACGAATATGGCCGGCCGCAAGCCCAGTCGGCGAGGCGCGTCCGCGGCCACGATGGCGGCGACCGTCAGGAACAAGAGCCCAATCAGAATCTGCACCCTGGGCAACGTGAAGTAGGTGGAGCCCAGCAGTATGCGTCGAAAGATAAACAGCACAACGAGACCCACGGTTGTCCCCATCGCGAAGCCGCCAAGCAAAAACGCGAGCAACTGCAGCGCGGGTTTGGGCCTGCCCAGCATGAGCACCGTCATACCGATTCGAAACGGTTCGAAACTCACGGCAAAAGCCATCAGCAGGACCGTGACGATCATTGGCAACTTTGCGGCGCGCGCCGGCCCGCTTAGGCGTCCAACCGGGCGAATTGGTCGTGCCGGTACAAATCCACACAGGCAGCCCGTCGGATCTTGCCGCTCGTCGTGGTCGGAAGCGATCCGGGCGCCACCAGAACGAGGTCTCCGACATTCAGGCCGTGCGCATTTGAGATCGCTGATGTGACATCGCTTCTGACTTCGCTGAGCCGCCGCTTCGCGTCCTCGTCAGAGTCGCCACGCTTCTTGATCTCGATGATTGTGACCAGGTTCTCGGTGCCGTCCTGCGGAACCGAGATCGCGGCGACCCGACCACTGGTGATTTCTTGGACGGTCGCCTCGATGTCCTCGGGGTAGTGGTTACGGCCGCGGATGATCACCAGATCCTTGATGCGGCCCACGATGAAGAGATCTCCCTCGGAGATGAACCCCTGATCGCCGGTCCTGAGCCAGGGCCCTTCGGGCGTGCCCGGTGACGCATCGACCAGCACTGCGCCGAAGCAGCGCTGCTCCGCCGGCGATCGGTGCCAGTAACCTTCGGCGACATTGGGCCCATGGACCCAGATCTCGCCGACCAGGCCCTCGGGGAGCTCGCGGTTGGTGTCGTAATCGACGATCAGGACATCAGGTGACTGCGGCACACGGTATTTCACGAGCGCCGTTCCGGTCCCCGCTGAACACCGCTCAGCACGGCCCGCGCCCAGCTCCCCGGGATCGAAAGTCGCCGCCCCCGACGGCTCGCTCCAGGTGCCCGTCGCCACGAAGACAGTCGCCTCCGCCATGCCGTACGACGGACGCATCATGTGGTCGTGAAAGTTGAAGTGGGCGAATCGATCAACGAAACGTTCCAATGTGGCCGGCTCGACACGTTCGGCGCCGCTGATGATGCCCAACACCCCGCCGAGGTCGAGGTCCGAGAGGTCATTGTCGGTTGTCTTGCGGGCGGCCAAGTCGAAGGCGAAATTGGGCGCGGCGGAGAACGCGTAAGGACTCCTGGCCATGGATTGAATCCATCTGGCCGGCCTTTCCAGGAACGAAACCGGGCTCGACAGCTCGCCGCGGTGGCCGCTCAGGATGGGTGCGCAAACCCCGAGCACCAAACCCATGTCGTGGTAGAAGGGCAACCACGACACGATGACCGCCTCCGCCGGCGCCTTCGTGTGGGGTCCGGTGGCGAAGAAGGCGCGCATCAACTGTTCGAAGTTCACCTGCAGGTTGCGGTGCGAGATCATCACCCCGGTCGGCAGCCGGGTCGAACCCGAGCTGTACTGCAGATACGCGACGTTAGGCAGATCGTCTGTCCGAAGGCTCGCTGCGCCATCGACATTCAGGTTCATCGAATCGATTTCGACGACCTTCGGCGCATTGTCCAGGCGAGCTTCGTCGACATATTCGGCGACATCTTCGGCGAACGCGGACGTGGTGAGAACAACCGACGGCGACGTGTCGGCGAGGACCGCACCTACCCGCTCGTGATTCGAGCCGCGATGCGGCAACGGCAGCGGCACCGCGATGAGCCCCGCCTGCATCGACCCCAGGAATGCCGTGATGTAGTCAAGGCCCTGCGGAGCCAGGATGACCGCCCTGTCGCCAACAGACCCGTGCGGGCTGAGCTCGCGTGCCACATTGAGCGTTCTGCGGGACAGCTGCGACCACGTGACATCCTCGCGGGCGCCCGCCCAGTCGTTCTCATAACTGGTAAACGTGTATGCGACCTCATTCGGCCGCAGGCTGGCACGTCCGTGCAGCATCGAGAGAATCGTTGACTGAGACATAGGCGTCAGATTACGTCCGTACTGAACACGTCGATGTGTGGGTTTGGAGTCACGCGCCGGCTTCGCCTGCGCCGTGCGCCAGCACGGACATGGCGCCGCTGAGGATCTGCGAGAACGGGTCTGCGCCGCCGCCGAATGTCGCCTGGTTGGCCGGCGCAGTGACCTCCGCTGGGTCGAACCCGCGCACCGGGTCCACCTGAACCGGAGCAGTCGATGGGTCGTCATTCCGTGAATAGCCCGCATTCACCCGGGGGATCAGGATCGCGTCGAGCTTGTTCAGCGTGGCTTCCGGAATCCCGATGTATTTCAGCGGCATGACCAGCGGAAGGTGCTTTTCCGGGACCATGATCGTGGTGTCTTTCGCGCCCCTGGAGTTGATCGTGGTCCTGATGTTCTGCGGCGGCACCATGCTCGCGTTCGTGAAGGCCACCGCGGTGTGACCCGTGGCGAGGCCCATCAGCGTGTTGGCGAAAGCGAACATGTTGTCCGGCCGGTCGGGGAAATCCGCAATCGAGTCGTACGCAGCCACGAACCTGTTGGTGTCGTACTGGCTCTCGTACCGCGGCGGCATGGTGTAGTCGAGCG
>DASQRI010000027.1:0-3782 GCA_035642975.1 Mycobacterium sp. | reverse complement strand
CTACGCCACCCAGCGGGAGGCGTTCGGCGGACCGATCATCGACAACCAGGGCATCGCCTTTCCGCTGGCCGAGATCGCCACCCAGATCGACGCGGCGCGACTGCTGACCTGGCGGGCGTCGTGGATGGCCGCCAAGGGGATCGCGTTCGAGCGGGGAGAAGGGTCAATGTCGAAGATGGCCGCCAGCGAGGTCGCAGTCCGGGCGACCGAACGGGCCATCCAGACGTTGGGCGGCTGGGGCTACATCAACGACCACCCGGTGGAGAAGTGGTATCGAGATGCCAAGCTGTACACCATCTTTGAGGGCACCAGCGAGATTCAGCGGGTCGTGATATCCCACGCCCTGGGCGCCGCGGAAGGCGCTCCGCCGCTGCACGTCGAGATCGAGCCGTCCGGTGGCCCGCTCAACCGGGTGTTCGGCCGCGGCACCCTGCTGCGGTCCCGGGTGGCCAGCGCCGCGCTTTCCGCCAAGGACCGGGTTCCCGAGCCGCTCATGCGGGTTGCCATGCAGGTGCTGCAGCCGCCGCGCAAGTGAGCTATTGGCTCGACCAATGCCGCGTACGCTTGGACCGCAGATGACTACTGACAAGACCGGCGCCCAAACCGCCGTCAGCGCCGAGGACGGGAAGTACACCATCGCCGTCGACGGCCAGACGGTCGGGTTCGCCGCCGTCGCCGACCGAGGCAACCAGCGGGTTTTCTACCACACCGAGGTCGACGAGCGGTTCGGCGGACGCGGGCTGGCGAGCATTCTGGTGGGCGAAGCCCTCGAGGCGACCCGCGCCGACGGCAAACGTGTAGTCGCCGTCTGTCCGATGGTGGCCGCATTCATCAAGAAGCACCCGGAATTCCGTGACCTCGCCGACCCGGCCACTCCGGAGATCCTGCAGTGGGCGCAGACGCTGTAGTCGATCAGTTCTGCCGACCGGCCAGCTCCGCGACGAACTGGTCGATGAAGGTGTCGACCGGCGCGCTACCGGCTTGCCGGATAACGAACTTCGTCAAACCGGCGTCCAGGTAGCCGTCGAGCTGACGATGCAGCTGATCCCAATCCGCGGCGATCAGCTCCGCGGGATCGACGTCCGGACGACGGCGGCGGACCGCGGCGGCCAAGTCTGAAGGCAGCTCGCCGTCGGCGACCGCCAGCGAAATGCCGAAGTGGTCGGGTTCGATATGCCGGCCGGCCTGCGCGGCGGACCGCTCGATCGCCTCGCGCCCCGCCCGCGCCTCGCCCGGGGTCAGGAAGCTGCCCAACCAGCCGTCGGCCAGCGTGCCGATCCGCCGGAACGCCGCCGGTGCCGATCCGCCCAACCAGATGTCCAGTGGGGGGACCGGCCGCGGGGCGACCGCCGCGGCGTTCACCGTGAAGTACCGGCCGCTGTAGCTCGCCGAATCGTCGACCAGGGCCGCGCGGAGCACCCGCAGCGATTCATCGAACACCGCTGCCCGCTCGCCGTCGGGAACGGCGAACACCTCGCGCTCGGCCGGAATCGCCGAGCGCAATCCGAACACGGGCAGCACCCGCTTGGGTGCGAGCGCCGCCAGCGACGCCAGTTGCTTGGCCACCAGCACCGGGTGACGCCCCGGCAGCACGGCCACCGAAGTCCCCACCTTCAGCCGCGCGGTCCGGGCCAGCGCGTACGCCATGCCGACCATGGGATCCACCGCCGGCGAGTACACCAGCTCGGAGAACCACAGCGAGTCCACACCGCTGCTCTCCAAGTGATCGACAAGGCCCGCGAGCTGGTCAGGAGGTGTGTTAGCGCCCAGCCCGACCCCGAAGCGAATCTTCACCCGCGTCTCCTTCCGTGTTGTCGCGCGTTCCTATCGCAACACCACGGCGCCGCCAGTTGTGCCCGTGGGCAGGTCGGGTCAGCCGGCACCCTTGCCATTGTCGACGCGGTAAACGGCACCGTGGATGGCGGCCGCGGCGTCGCTGGCAAGGAAGGCGATCACATTCGCAACGTCGAGGGGCGCCATCATGCCGCGCGGCGAGGCGGTGCGCATGATCAGGTCATAGTTCGGGTTGTCCGGCGCACTGAACCGTTCGATCTGCGGGGTGAGCATGCCGCCCGGACATACCGCGTTGACGCGCAACCGATCTGCGCTGTACTCCACCGCCAGGGCGCGAGTGAGGCCGATCAGCCCATGCTTGGCGGCGCAGTAGCCGGCCGAGTAGGCCTGACCTTCGACGCCGGCGATCGAGCTGACGTTGACGATGTTGCCGCCGCGCTCCAGCAGATGGGGCAGTGCCGCCTGGCAGAGGTAAAACGGGCCGTTGAGGTTGACGGCGAGATCGTCGGCCCAGTCGTCGTCGGTCATCGACTCCGTCCGGCGCATCTGGTGGTGTCCGGCGATGTTGACAAGGACGTCCAACCCACCCGACTCGCGCACGCAACACTCGACCGCGTCGCGGCAGGCTTGCGCCGAAGCAATGTCCACCGATGCGTACGAACCACGTTCCACGTCGGCGAACACCTCGGCCAACCGCCCGGAATCGCGTCCGATGCCGAAAACCATTGCGCCCTGCCGGGAAAGCAACCTGGCCGTTTCAGCACCCAGGCCCGACGACGCACCGGTCACCAATACCACTTTGTCGTGCAACGAAGCCATCCCGATTCTCGTCCCTCCTAGCCGCTGCGGGGTCAGCGCGCCCGCGCAACGCTACCTCGCAGCAACTCAAGTGGCGCAACAATTCTCAGCGGCCAGACGCCCGCCTGGCCAGGGACCATGCGGCCGGCTCGCAAGCTGTACCGGATGCGGCGCGCGGTCAGCAACACCAGCAGACTGATCGCCAGCCTCCCCAGCGCAATTCGGCTGGTTCGCTGCTGCCAGGTTGACGGCCTTGCACCCGCCCGCCGGCCGAAGTAGTAGCCGGCGCATGTTGCCATCGCGAGAGCCGCGATTCCCGCAAGCACCGTCATGACGATGAGCGTTCTTCATCAGCGTCGCAGCGAGGTCACGTCCGAGATACACCTCGGCCAATAACTGCGGCCAGGCGCAGCGGCGCCGGGGCTACAGACCGCCGAGGCTACCGATCACCTGGACGGTGACCGCCAGGATCACCGTGCCGAACAGATACGACACCATTGCGTGCTGGAGCACCGACGTTCTCAACGGGCGATTCCGCAACGCGGTGTCCGTCACCCCGTACGTCACCGCGATCGTGAAGGCCAGGTACGCGAAGTCGGCAAAGGTGGGTTTGTCGTCCTGATTGAAATCGATCCCACCGACCGGCTCGGTGTAATACAGCACCGCGTAGCGGATTGTGTAGACAGCGTGCACCGCCAACCACGAGGCGATGACGCTCAAGAAGCCGATGGCGGCGGCGATGGCAGCGTCCGGCCCTTTGGCAGTGCTGGCCACCAGCAAATAGCCGACACCGCCGAGGCTGGCCACGCTGGCTGTCAACACGATCGTATCGGCCGGCCTGCGCCCTGGATGCCGTTGCTGCACAACTATTTCGATGGCAGTAGCGCTCATTTTGCCGACGCTCGCCCACATCCAGACCAGATAGACGGTGGCCGTCGCGATCCATCCCGCAGCCGGGGCATACCGCCATCCTGCTGTCGTCCCGACCAGCACGGCGGCGGCTATGCCCACCACTACAGCGATTCCAATGAGCCCCGCTCTGGACCGGTCCTGCCGCAGGATGGAAGGAATCCGCATGCCGGTAAACGTAGGCGCTACGCAACGACGCGGCGCGTCATACGACGCGCGTCGGGGACCTTGTTTTGCTGTCGGTGACGGGTGCAAGACTCGGGCAATGGGTTTGAGGTGAT
>DASQRI010000026.1:0-17030 GCA_035642975.1 Mycobacterium sp. | reverse complement strand
CTCGTCGGGAAATCCCGACCAGGACAGCTGCGGGCTGACGTCCTCGCCGCCTGCGCCCATGATCCCGCTGATTTGCGGCGTCGCCAACGGTTGCCCATCGGTGATCGACGCCGACTCCAAGTGAAACGACGGAAGCTTGGGTAGTGCGGCGTACGGGTCGGGCGGTGCGATCATGTCGATCCCCTCTCGTGTGTATCGGCTCAACTTGCGACTAGCAGTGCGTCAAGAAGTGTGTCAGCACGTCGGTGCCAAACCTCAACGCGTCGACGGGTACCCGCTCATCGATGCCGTGGAACAACGCGGAGAAATCCAGATCCGGCGGCAACCGTAACGGAGTGAAGCCGAAGCAGCGAATACCCAAGCGCGCGAAGGCTTTCGCATCCGTCCCGCCAGACAGCATGTAAGGCACCGTCCTGGCGTCGGGATCGACGGCCAACAGCGCGGCGTTCATCACGTCGACCAGGTCACCGTCAAAGGTGGTCTCATAGGAAGGCAGGTTGGTAATCCATTCGCGGGTCACATCGGGCCCGATCAGCTCATCGACTTCAGCCTCGAACGCCGCTAGCCGGCCGGGAAGCACCCGGCAGTCCACCACCGCCTCCGCGGTCGCCGGCACGACGTTGGATTTGTAGCCGGCCTTGAGCATCGTCGGGTTGGCGGTGTCGTGCAGGATCGCCTTGAGCATGCGGGCCATCGGACCGAGCTTCTCGATCGTCCCCTCCAGGTCGGAGGACTCGGTGTCGAACGTCAGGCCCGTCTCCTCGCTGATGGCGTTCAGGAACTGCACGACGGTGTCGGTCAGCACCAACGGGAAGCGATGGCGACCCAGCCGCGCGACCGCCTCGGCGACGCGTGTGACCGCATTGTGGTCATGGGTCATCGAGCCGTGCCCCGGCCGGCCCCGCGCGGTCAACCGCATCCAGTGCAGCCCCTTTTCAGCGGTCTCGATGAGATAGAGCCGACGCTCGCCGCCATCGCGGCGCGGCACCGTCAACGAAAATCCGCCGACCTCGCCCACCGCCTCGGTCACGCCGTCGAACAGGTCAGGCCGGTTGTCGACCAGCCAGTGCGACCCGTACTTACCGCCGTTCTCCTCGTCGGCGAGAAATGCGAACACCAGGTCGCGCGGCGGCACGACGCCGGCCCGGCGGAACTGCCGGGCTATCACGATCATCATGCCGACCATGTCCTTCATGTCGACCGCGCCGCGGCCCCAGACGTAGCCGTCCTCGATCGCGCCGGAGAACGGGTGCACGCTCCACTCGGCCGGCTCCGCGGGCACCACATCGAGATGACCGTGGATCAGCAGCGCACCGCGGGAGCTGTCCGCGCCCTTCAGACGGACGAATAAGTTGCCTCGCCCGGGCGCCCCGGACTCCAGGTATTCAACCTGGTAGCCGACGTCCTCCAACTGGGCGGCAATCCACTTGGCACATTCGGCCTCGCCCTTGGTGGTCTCGAGGTCGCCGGTGTTGGTGGTGTCGAACCGGATCAGCCTGCTGACAACAGCCACGACGTCATCGAGGGGAGTTTCCGCTGGCACCGTCACAGTCACCTTTCCTACCATTGAGCGCGTTATGGCCGCTCAGCACTCATGGTCGGCTTCCCCGCACGCCGTCGCGGCAATCATTCTGGTTTGGGGGCAAGCAGACCAATCCGATAGCCTTAGCTGCCAATTGATTGACGTCGGTCCGAGTGGCGGAATGGCAGACGCGCTAGCTTGAGGTGCTAGTGCCCTACTAATGGGCGTGGGGGTTCAAGTCCCCCCTCGGACACCCCCCTCGGACACCCTTGTAGCCGACCCTTCACAGCCGGCTCAGGCCCGCTATTCGCCGGGTTTGCTGTCACGCCCCCGCGGGAAGCCCCTGGAGGGCAGCCGGTCGTAGGCTGCGGTTGAGCAAAACCGACTGACAACGGCGAGCAGGTCCCATGGATCGACCCGGTGGCTTTCTGCGGCGGACACCGCGGCGCACTTTCCGCGACCGTCGAGAGGCCGGCCGTATCCTGGCCGAGGAGCTGGCGCCGTACCGCGGCAAAGACAGGTTGTTGGTCCTCGGGCTGGCCCGCGGCGGTGTTCCGGTCGGCTGGGAGGTCGCCGCCGCCCTGCACGCGGAGCTCGATGTGTTCCTGGTGCGAAAGCTGGGCGTGCCGCAGTGGTCCGAGCTGGCGATGGGCGCGTTGGCCAGCGGCGGCGGCGTCGTCATGAACGACAATGTGGTGTCGAGCCTGCGGATCAGCGACGAGCAGGTGCACGCGGTCATCGAGCGCGAGACCGCCGAACTCGACCGGCGCGAGCATGCTTACCGCGGCGGACGCCCGGTCGCCGACCCGCGCGGCAAGACCGTGATCTTGGTTGACGACGGGATTGCTACCGGTGCGAGCATGCTCGCGGGAGTGCGCGCACTGCGAGCCGCTAACCCGGAATCGATAGTCGTTGCCGTGCCGGTCGGGCCTGAGTCAGTCTGCCGGCAGCTGGCGCGAGAGGCCGACGACGTGGTGTGCGCAATCATGCCGAGCGAATTCGAGGCGGTAGGACAGGTTTTCGCCGACTTCCATCAGGTCAGCGACGACGAGGTACGGGAGCTGCTGGCCACCCCGACCTCGACGAACTAGCGGGTGTCGTGGTCGTCGCTGACGCTGTCGTCCGCGCCGCTGTCCGTGTCAGTGTGCGTCGAAGCGTCGCCCTCTTCGGGCGCCTCGTCGGGATAGTCCGCGGTTCCTTCGTCGGCGTGCGACTCCAGGGCTTCCGGCGAGCCGGCTTCGTGGTTTGCCGTGCCGGCTTCGCGTCGCTGACGTTCCTGCAGCGCGTCGATGATGAGTAGCACCACGCCAAGCACACTGGCGCCGATGCACACCCAGGCGACCAACTCATTACTGGTGATAACCGCGAACACCAATGCGGCAAGGCCTATCACCGCTAATACCAGCGCGATAATGAGCATCGATAAACCTCCAGCCGCCGGGCGACACTGCAACTGTGCAGGATACCGACCTTAGGTGCCGGTACCTCCGGCCGAGTTAGTTATTACCTCGATTGAACTGGTTAAACCCAGCGTCGTTGGTCGCGCTGGAATCGACCGGCGCCGCCGATCCGCGCTGGCCAAGCTCTTCGAGCTGGGATTCCAGGTAGGTCTTGAGCCGGGTGCGGTACTCCCGTTCGAACGTGCGGAGCTGTTCAAGCCGACCCTCGAGGACAGTGCGCTGCTGGTTGATCGTGCCCATGATCTCGGAGTGTTTGCGCTCGGCATCGGCCTGCAGTGCATCGGCCTTCTCCTGGGCCTGGCGTAGCTGCGTCTCGGAACGGGTTTGCGCATCGGCCAGCAATGCGTCGGCGCGCTGTCGGGCCTCGGCGACCGTGGTCTCCGCCTCGCGGCGTGCATCGCCGACGATCTGGTCGGCATTGGCCCGGGCATCGGCCAACAGCTTGTCCGACTCCGCCTGGGCCGTGCCGGTCAGCCGGTCGGCGGTGTCCTGGGCCAGGGCAAGCACCCGGGCGGCCTTGATGGCCTGCTCTTCGCCGAGCGACTGGGGGGCTGCTGGGGCAGCGACGGGAGCAGGCTGAGGCGGCGCCTTGACGGGCTCCGGCTCGGGCTCGGGCTCGTACAGCGGAATGGCTTGGGTGACTTGCGAACTGGCGCCGCCGGCCCGCGCACTGGCCAGCTCTTGGTCCAGTTCGGCGACCCGTTGACGTAGGTCCGCGTTTTCCTCGATGAGCCGGGTCAGCTCGTTTTCGACCAGGTCGAGGAAGGCGTCGACCTCGTCTTCGTTGTAGCCTCGCTTGCCGATCGGCGGCTTACTGAACGCCACATTGTGGACGTCTGCGGGTGTCAGCGGCATTCGTAGCCCCCTCGAGTGTGGACAGTCAAACCGACCAGGAAAGTGTAGGTCGGGATGAACGTTGTCGTAGCCATACTGCAACTGCGGCCCATCCTGTCACACCAGACCCGCCGGTTGCCGATTCGGTCGATAAATAAGATCGAATTTCAAAGATTAAGAAGCGACAAATCAATGCCTTAAGAGAGCCAAATCCCGACCCCGGGCAATCCGCCACACACCGGCAGTTGGTGGCAATCCATTACGGGACCGCAGAACTCAGGCGTGGTAATCCAGCGCCATGGTCATACCGATGAACGCCAGCAGCAGCAGCACCATGATGGACAGGTCGAAACGCACGGCACCGACAGTGAGCTGGGGTATCAGCCGACGCAGCAGCTTCACCGGCGGATCCGTCACCGACAGGATGATCTCGAGGATCACCACAGTGAAACCCCTGGGACGCCAGTCTCGGCTGAATGATCGGATGAACTCGACAACAACCCGCGCGATCAGCAATAGCCAGAAGATGAACAGCGCAAAACCGATGATGTGCACGAACAGCGTCAACGAGAGCCCGACCTTAGTGATGAAGATGTGACCTTGGTGACAGGCCCGGCTGCTGCCAGCAGGCCAACGACAGCCTACCGGCTCGGACGCCGACCCGCCCCGTGGCTACTGGTAGGCGTAAAAACCGGTCTCGGCGATGCGCCGGCGCTCCTCGGGTGACACGTCGACATCGGCGGGCGAGAGCAAAAAGACCTTGGTCGCGACCTTGTCGAACGAACCGCGCAGCGCGAACGCCAACCCTGCCGCGAAGTCGACCAGCCGTTTGGCGTCGGCGTTGTCCATCGACACCAGGTCCATGATCACCGGGGTTCCGTCGCGGAACCGCTCTCCGATTGTGCGGGCCTCGCTGTAGTCCTTGGGACGCAGCGTGGTGATCTTCGACAGCGGGCTGCTCTCATCGAACAGCATCGCCATCCGCCGCGGGTCCATCGCGAGCGCACCACGGGTCGAGCCGCGCAACGACCCGAAGCGCGGCCGGGCCAGGTCAGCGCGGTCGAATTCGTGTCCGCGGAACCGGGGCTCGTCGGGGTAGCCGCCTCGGTAGCTGCTCGAGCCATACTCGCCGGGCTCGCCGCGTGGATCGTCGTAGTCGCGCCCCTCGAAGCGGCTGTAGCCGTCCTCGGCGAACCGCGGCCGCGAGTAGCCGCCCCGGGCCGGGGCCTGGTCGTCGTAGTACTCGTCGTCGTAGTCCTCCATCGGAGCCATACCGAAGTAGGCCTTGACCTTGTGCAGTGTGCTCATCGCGTGACCCCTTCTAAGGCTCTGGGAATTCCGGTGTCTGTGATGAAGATGTGACTGGAGTGACTACTGACGGTGACGGTAGCGGTCGCTGGCCCAATAACGCGGTACCGACACGCACACACGTCGAACCATGTTTGACCGCGTCTTCGAGGTCGTTCGACATCCCGGCCGACAATCCCGTCGCCTGCGGATGCGCCCGGCGTACTCGTTGGTGTTCTGACTGCAGCCGCGCGAAGGCCCTGTCCGAATCCCAGTCCAGCGGCGGGATGGCCATCAGACCAACCAGTTCCAGGGATTGGGCGGCGTCGACCTGCGCGCAGATTTCGTCGACGGCCGCGGTGTCCGAGACGTCGACGCCGCCGCGCGACACGTCACCATCGAGGCTGATCTGGACATAGATCCGCAGCGGATTGTCCCGACGGCCCTCGTCGAGCGCTGCCGCCACGGCACGCTCGAGCGCCCCCACCACCCGGGTACTGCCCACCGAGTGGGCTGTGTGCGCCCAGCGGGCCAGTGAGCGGGCTTTATTGCGCTGTATCTGGCCGACCATGTGCCAGTGCGGGCGTGGCGAGGCAGGACCACCGCCCGCCGAGCCGCCCAGCAACCTAGCGACGTCGTCCGCCTTCGCCACCGCCTCCTGGTCCCGGGATTCGCCGAAGGCGCGACATCCCAATCGCGACAAAATCGCGACATCGGTTGCCGGAAAGAATTTGGTAATAGGCAGAAGTTGAATTTCGTCGACTTTGCGGCCGGCCGCTTCGGCGGCCGCCGCAAGCCGCGATCGTAACGCCGCCAATGCGCCGACCAATTCCAATTCCCGTTCCGGTCGGCGTGAAAGGTTTACCGCTGCCGCGCTCATTCCATCCACACCACCGATGCCAGCCGCCCGGTCGGGGCGCCACGGCGATGGCTGAACAGGCTGACCTCGTCGACCGTGCAACGCGGGTCGACATCGATGGCGCTGACGCCCAAAGTCTGCAGCTGACGGGCTATTCCGGCGCGAAGGTCCAGCCCGGCAGTGCCGGTCGAGGTGGTGGTGCGACTGCCCGGCAGCGCTGCCTCCACGTCGTCCGCCATCGCCGCGGGCACTTCGTAGTTGCGGCCGCTGACCGCCGGCCCCAGCAGCACCGAGATGTCCGGCTCGTGCGCGCCCTTCGCCACCATGGCTTCGACCGCCCGGGCCACCACGCCGTCTCGCGCTCCGACACGACCGGCGTGCACGGCGGCGACGACACCGGCCCGCGCGTCGGCCAGCAGCACCGGCACGCAGTCGGCGCTGACCACCGCCAGGGCCAGCCGCGGCGTGCTAGTCACCAGTGCGTCCGTGCCCTCCAGCGGGGCGTCGCGCGGACCGTCGACGACCTCCACGTGGTCACCGTGAACCTGGTTCATCCACACCACCCGATCGGCACCAAGGCCGATGGCAGCGGCCAGCCGAGCCCGGTTGGCCGCCACGGCAGCCGGGTCGTCACCGACATGGTCGCCGAGGTTGAAGGTGTCGAACGGCGGCGCCGAGACGCCGCCTGCCCGGGTAGTGGTCACACGCCGGATGCGAACTCTCACGTGCCCAGTATCCGGCCCGGGCAGCGTCGATTCGCCCCGACGCCATGTCGCGGCCCCCATCACGTCGCGCGGCTACCGCCGCATGAACGGCGGCACGTCGACGTCGTCGTCCTCGCCGCCGATGTCAAAGGTTGCGCCGTTGGTCGGCACCGGCACGCTGACCGCGTCGACGGGCTCGAACAGCGTCGAACTGACCTTGCCGTGCTTTCCCGACGCGATCGTCGAGGCAGTGCCACTGCCCACGATCGGCGTTCGGCCAGGCCCGCTCGCGTCGAAGCCCGCCGCGATCACGGTGACCCGCACTTCGTCGCCGAGCGAGTCGTCGATGACCGTGCCGAAGATGATGTTGGCGTCCTGGTGGGCGGCGTCCTGCACCAGCGAAGCCGCTTCGTTGATCTCGAACAGGCCCAGGTCACTACCGCCCGCTATCGACATCAGCACACCCTGCGCGCCCTCCATGGAGGCTTCCAGCAGCGGCGAGTTGATGGCGATCTCGGCCGCCTTGAGCGCGCGGCCATCGCCGCGCGCCGAACCGATGCCCATCAACGCCGTTCCCGCACCCGACATGATGCCCTTGACGTCAGCGAAGTCGACGTTGATCAGGCCCGGGGTGGTGATCAGGTCGGTGATGCCCTGCACACCGTTCAGCAGCACCTCGTCGGCGCTGCGGAAGGCGTCCATCAGCGATACCGCGGCGTCGCCCATCTGTAGCAACCGGTCATTGGGGATCACGATCAGCGTGTCGCAGCTCTCCCGCAACAGCGAGATGCCGTTTTCGGCCTGTCCGCTGCGCCGCTTACCTTCGAACGAGAACGGCCGCGTCACCACGCCGACGGTCAGCGCGCCCAGCTTGCGGGCAATGTTGGCGACGACGGGCGCCCCGCCGGTACCGGTACCGCCGCCCTCACCGGCGGTGACGAACACCATGTCGGCGCCGCGCAGCAGTTCTTCGATCTCGTCCTTGGCGTCGTCGGCCGCTTTGCGCCCGACCTCGGGGTCGGCGCCGGCGCCCAGCCCTCGGGTCGAGTCGCGCCCGACGTCGAGCTTGACATCGGCGTCGCTCATCAGCAGCGCCTGGGCATCGGTGTTGATAGCGATGAACTCCACACCCTTGAGGCCCTGCTCGATCATCCGGTTGACGGCGTTGACGCCGCCCCCTCCGATACCCACGACTTTGATGACAGCCAGGTAGTTGTGCGGCGGGGTCATCATTATTTCTTCCTCCCTGGTGGGACTTTGTCTACGGCGGGCTAACCTGGCAAACCTCAACCTCAAGTAAAGAGTTAGAGTTATGTCAAGTTGTTTCGCGCAAACAGAACGGTATTGCCGCCGCGCGCGCGATCGATGCAGGCGCGCCGACGAGCGGCGGGCGAATTTCCGGCCGAATTTGTGCCGCGGCCCACAAATCAGCTGGCGCCGCGCCTACTTGACCGTCGGCAGATCCGGGCTGGACACGTCGTAGATGTGCCCGGGCTGCGTCAACAGGGCCGCCAGCTTCTCTGCTTTTTCCTCGGTGCGCTCGTTGGTCCCCCAGATCACCTTGCGCCCATCGGCCAGCGTGAGGGTGATCGACGCCACCGACGGCGCGGCAATTCGCGCCACTTGCGCGGCGATTTCGGGACGCAGCGCGAGCAGGACCGCGAGCGCGGCCTTGGTCGCCGGATCCGTCGGCCCGGGATTGTCGACGTCGATGTAGGGCAACGCCGGTGGCGGCGGCGCGGTCGCGAAGTCGACGCCGTCGCGGTCGAACAGGTGCGGACCGTCCGGAAAGTCCTTGACCACCACCGCAACCCGCTCGACGACGGTGACCCGCAACGCCGAAGGGTACTGGCGTTGCGCCCGCGCGCTCGCCACCCGGCGGATCGCCGCCACCCGATCGGCGACGCCGTTGGTGTTGATCTGCAGCAGCGGCGTTCCCAGCTTGACCTGTGCCGCGTCGAGCACCTCATCGCGGGTCACCGCCCCGATTCCGGTGACGATGATGCTGCGCGCCGACATCACCGGCGTGAAGTAGAGGATGCACCCCAGCGCGGTGGTGACCACGATCAACAGCATCGACAACAGCACCAGCCGCAAGCCCCGGACGGCTCCGCGCGGAACGGGCTTGTCCGTGACCGCGGCGCGCCCGCGGGCCTGGCGTTTGGCCTCGCGGCGGGCCTGCTCGATCGCCATCGCGCGGACCTGAGCCTCGCGGCGCTCGGCGCGTTCCCGGCGCTCCCTCCGACGAGGACCCTCGAAGACGTCGGCTAGTTCTGGTTGCCCCTGCTCTGCATCGGCGCCACCCTCGACGGTCGCGTCGTCACCGGCGGTCGGGATCGGTTCGGTCACAGTCGCTTCCGCGACGGGGTCGCCCGGCACTGCGTCGTCCGGCTCGGTCACCACGACACCCCCGGCCGGCCCAGTGCGCTGCGGTTGGCCCGCACCCGCAGCGCGGTAACGATTTCGGGCGCGAGCATCGTGACGTCGCCCGCGCCCATGGTGACGATGACATCGCCCGGCTCGGCGGCCGCGGCCACCGCCTCGGCGACCGAGGAGAGCTCGGGCAGATACTGCACCGGCACGCTGACGTGCTCGGCCACACTTGCCCCGCTCACACCGGCAAGGGGTTGTTCGCGTGCGCCGTAGACGTCGAGCACGAAAACTTGATCGGCACCGTCCAAAGCAGCACCAAATTCAGCGGCGAAAGCTTTTGTCCGCGAATACAAATGCGGCTGGAACACCACCAGCGACCGGCCGGTGCCGCTCTGCTCGACCAGCGTGCGCACCGCCTCGAGCGTTGCGCTGATCTCGGTCGGGTGGTGGGCGTAGTCGTCGAAAACCCGTACGGCGGCCACGGTGCCGATCAGCTCGAAGCGGCGACGAACCCCTTCGAAGCCGGCCAGCCCGTCGAGCACGCAGTCGGCGGGAGCGCCGATCTCGATCGCGGCCAGCAGCGCGCCCAACGCATTGAGCGCCATGTGCCGACCCGGCACCGACAGCCGCATCACCCACGGATGGATTTCGCCGTCCAGCTTGATGTGCGCGACCGCCCCGGTCCCCTGCTGCTCCCACGACAGCAGCATTCCGGCCAGCCTGGCACCCTCGTCGGACGAGCCATACCGCAACACCCGAATCCCCAGTGCTGCAATGCGTTCCGCCAGGGCGGCCGCCCCCGGGTCGTCCGTACAGACGACCATCGCACCGCCCGGAGCGATTCGCTCCGCGAAGGAGTCGAACACTGCGGTGTAGGCGTCGGTGCTGCCGAAGAAATCGAGATGGTCGGACTCGATGTTGGTGACCACCGCGACGTTCGGGATGTACTCCAGCAGCGAGCCGTCACTCTCGTCGGCCTCGGCGACGAAGCTGTCGCCGCTGCCATGATGAGCGTTGGTGCCGGCCTCGCCCAATTCGCCCCCGACCGCGAAGGACGGGTCGCGGCCGCAATGCTGCAGGGCGACGATCAGCATCGACGTCGTGGTCGTCTTGCCGTGCGTACCGGTCACCATCAGCGTGGTCCGCCCGGCCATCAGCTTGGCCAGCACCGCGGGCCGCAGTACCACCGGGATGCCGCGACGGCGGGCCTCGACGAGCTCGGGGTTGGTCTTGGGGATTGCGGCGTGGGTGGTGATCACGGCGGTCGCACCGCCCGGCAGCAGATCCAGCGACGACGCGTCGTGGCCGATCCGGATCAGCGCGCCGCGGGCGCGCAACGCGCGCACACCGCGCGACTCCTTGGCATCCGACCCCGAAACCAGTCCGCCCCGGTCCAGCAGGATGCGGGCGATCCCCGACATGCCCGCTCCCCCGATGCCGACCATGTGAACCCGCTGCAGCTCGGGCGGCAACGGCGCCGCCATCAGCGCCACTCCTCAATCCCGGCTAACGCCGGCATCATCGTCGTCGGCGCCGCCATCAGCGCCACTCCTCAATCCCGGCTGACGCCGGCATCATCGTCGTCGGCGCGGCATTCACCGCCGCGTTCTCCCCGTCGGCTGGACGCCGCGCCCTTGGCGGGCCACATCCAGTGCGCTGCGTCGTTTTTTCGCGCGCCTCCCGTCCCGCGCTGCGCGCGCGACGTCCAGCGCGACCTGAGCCACCTGCCGCGCCGCGTCCGGATGACCGACCAGCGCCGCGGCCGTCGTCATCGCCGCCAACCGCGGCGCATCGTTGAGCAGCCCGGCGACCTGATCGGCCACCAGGCCCGGCGTCAGGTCGGCGTCGGCGACCAGCATGCCGCCACCGGCATTGACCACCGGTAACGCGTTGAGCCGCTGCTCGCCGTTGCCGATCGGCAATGGCACGTAGAGCGCGGGCAGGCCGACGGCGGTGACTTCGGCGACCGTCATCGCCCCGGACCGGCAGATCGCCAAATCGGCGGCGGCGTAGGCCAGGTCCATTCGGCTCAGATAAGGCATCGCGACATAGGGCGGGTCGCCGGGTTCCGGAGTCCGCAGCTCGATGGTGTTCTTGGCGCCGTGCGCGTGCAGCACCGCCACACCCGCCGCAGCCAGGTCGCCGGCGGCCGCGGCGACCGCCCGGTTGAGGGAGGCGGCGCCCTGCGAACCGCCGAACACCAGCAACACCCGGTCGTCGTCGCCGAAGCCGAAGTGCGCGCGCGCCGTCGATCTCAGTGCCCCGCGATCCAGCGAGGTGATGGCGTCCCGAACCGGCACGCCGACCACTTCGGCGTGCGATAGACCGGGATCCGGAACCGCCGAGAGCACCCGGTGCGCGCTGCGCGCCCCGACCCGGTTGGCCAGCCCGGCGCTGGCGTTGGCTTCGTGGATCACCACCGGCACGCGCCGGCGGCGCCACGGCGCGCCGCGGGCGGCCAGATACGCCGGCAGCGACACGTATCCGCCGAACCCGACCACCACGTCGGCCTCGACCCTGTCCAGCACGGCGCGAGTCTGCCGAATCGCGCGAAGCACCCGCACCGGAAGACGGGCCAGGTCACCGGTGGGCTTGCGGGGCAATGGCACCGGGGTGATCAGCTCGAGCTGGTAGCCCCGTTCGGGCACCAGCGTGGTCTCCAGGCCGCGCGCTGTGCCGAGCGCGGTGATTCGGACCTGCGGGTCTAGGGCGACCAGGGCGTCGGCGACGGCCATCGCGGGCTCAACGTGGCCGGCGGTACCGCCACCCGCGAGCACAACCGACAACGAAGAGTCCCCGATTGGCTCTTTGACCGAGTCGTTCACCCGTAGCGCTGACCTTCCAATACGCGGCCCCTGTCACGACCCTGCCCAGTGTTTGCGCGACGCTGGCCGGTGTACCGCTGTTCGGTTCCATGATGCCCTCCTCCCGCGCGGGCGTTACCCCCAGACCGCGAGGTCCGCCGATCAGCCGCCGACGGTGCAGCCGGCCGCCCGGCTCGGCCGCCGGGCGCCTTGCGCTCGCCGACGCGTTTCGGCTTGGCCGGCTGTGGCCGGCTGCGAAGCCGGTCGCGCAGCGCCTCGACCCGGGTCGGCGCATACGGCTCCGGCAACGGCAGTCGCAACAGCCGGTTCATTCGGTCGTCGCGCCCGGCTCGCAGTGCCGCGACGGCCTCAGGCTCGTGCCGCGCCGCATTTGCCATCATGCCGATCATCAAAAGCGTTGTAGCCGAGGATGTTCCGCCCGCAGAGATCAGCGGAAGCTGGATACCGGTGACGGGCAGCAGGCCGATTACGTAGCCGACATTGATGAACGACTGGCCGATCACCCACATCGTGGTGGTCGCGGTCAGCAGTCGCAGGAACGGGTCGGCGGACCGGCGCGCGATGCGCATCCCGGTGTAGGCGAACAGCCCGAACAGTGCCAGCAGACCGAGCGCGCCAACGAGGCCGAGCTCCTCGCCGATGATCGCGAAGATGAAGTCGTTGTGCGCGTTGGGTAGGTAGTTCCACTTCGCGGTGCCCTGGCCCAGGCCATCGCCGAAGATACCGCCGTTGGCCAGCGCGTACTTCGCCTGTCGGGCCTGATATCCGGAGTCCTGCGGATCCTGGCCCGGGTTCAGCCACGACCGCACCCGGTCGGAGCGGTAACCCGCGGACACCGCGAGGATCGCCGCCGCCACGATCGCGGCGAACAGCGAGCTCAGGAAAACCCGCAGCGGTAGCCCGGCGTACCAGAACAGGCCCAGCAGGATGATGCTCAGCGACACCGTCTGGCCGAGGTCGGGCTGCGCGACGATCAGCGCCAGCGCGATCACCGCTGCCGGCACCAGCGGAATCAGCATCTCGCGCAACGAGGCGCGTTCCATGCGCCGCGCGGCCAGCAGGTGGGCACCCCAGATCGCGAAGGCGATCTTGGTCAGCTCGGAGGGCTGCATCGAGAAGCCGGCGATCACGAACCAACCGCGGGAGCCGTTGGCTTCCTTACCGATTCCCGGAATCAGCACCAGCACCAGCATCGCGATGGTGAGCGCGAAGCCGGAGAACGCCACGCGCCGCATCAGCCGCACCGGCAGTCGCAATGCCAGGTAGCAGGCGAACAGCCCGATGATCGTCCACAGCACCTGCCGGCCGAAGATCACCCACGCCGACCCGTCGTCGTCGTAGGAACGGACCCCGGACGCCGAGAGCACCATGATCAGCCCGAGCGTGGTCAACAGCGCGGCCACCGCGATGATCAGGTGAAACGACGTCATCGGCCGGCCCAGCCAGGCCCCGAACCGGGTGCGCGGTCCGCTCGCAACCGCCGCCTTGGCGCTGGCCGTCGGGCTCTTGCCGGGTTCTGAGGCGCCGGTTTCGCCCGCCGTGTCAGGCGTGCCGTCCGCCGGCTGCCCACCCAAGGTTGCCCGGCGCAGCAACCGGGCCAATGTGTTGTTCACTCGCAGCTACCGGGACGTGGCGCGGACGGCGGCCGCGAACGCGTCGCCGCGGTCCGCATAGCCGGTGAACTGGTCAAATGAGGCGCCGGCCGGGGCCAGCAGCACCGTGTCGCCAGCGCCGGCGAGATCGCGGGCGGCGGCTACGGCAGCGTTCATGACGCGAATGCCGACAGTCTCGTCCGACGGAGGAACCACTTTTGTCACATAAGCAACAGGAGACTCAGCAGTCGCATACATATCAACATCCTCGCCTGTCACAACCTGTACGACGGGCACATCCGGCGCGTGTCGTGATAACGCCTGTGCAACCAGGGCCCGGTCGCGACCGATCAAAACCGCCCCGACCAGCCGCGGAGCGATCCTGGCCACGGTCTCCTGCACCGACGCGCCCTTGAGTAGACCCCCGGCTATCCACACCACCCGCGGGTAGGCCAGCACCGAGGCCTCGGCGGCGTGCGGGTTGGTGGCCTTGGAATCGTCGACGTAGCAGATCTGGTCGGCCACGGCTACCACCTCGGCGCGGTGCCGGCCCAGCCGAAACGACGCCAGCGCGTCCGCAATTGGCTCCGCGGGCACCCCGACGCTTCGCGCCAGCGCGGCGGCCGCCAGCGCGTCGAGCACACCGACCGGGCCCGGCACCGGGATCGACGAGACCGTCGCCAGCGCCAGGCCGCCGGAGCCGGATGGGAAAAAAGCACGGTCGACCAGCATGCCGTCGCGCACCCCGAGTTCCCCGGCAGCGGGTGCGCCGAGCCGGAAGCCGACGCGGACCGACGCCGCGCTGGCCGACAACAGCGCCGCCGCGCGCGGATCGTCCAGCCCGGCCACCGCCACCCGGCCGCGCAGCGCGCCGGCCTTGGCGGCGGCGTAGTCGGCCAGAGTGGAATGCCAGTCCAGATGGTCTTCGGCGATGTTGAGCACCACCCCGGCCTCCGGTCGCACCGACGGCGCCCAGTGCAGCTGGAAGCTGGACAGCTCGACGGCCAGCAGGTCGGCGGGCTCTCGCAAGGCGTCCAACACCGGGCTGCCGATGTTGCCGCACAGCCGGCTGCGCAGACCCGCCGCGACGAGCATGGCATGCAGCATCGACGTGGTGGTGGTCTTGCCGTTCGTGCCGGTGACCGCCAGCCAGCGCCGCGGCGGCCCGTAGCGGCCGGACGCGTCGAGCCGCCACGCCAGCTCGACGTCGCCCCAGACGGGGACCCCTGCAGCCGCGGCGGCGGCGGGCACCGGCGCGGTCGGCGGGAATCCCGGACTGACGACCACCAGGGCGTAGTCGGCGATGTGGCGGGCGGCGGTCACGGAATCCACGCTCGGCGTGCCGGCATCGGCAAAATGCCGCCGGGTGCCCGGGTCGTCGTCGCACAGCGTTGCCGTCGCACCGAGCTCCGCGAGCGCAGTCAGCACCGCACGACCGGTCACGCCGCCGCCCGCGACCAGCACCGGCGCCGCCGCCGACAAAGGCTCGAGCGCGGGATTCATGTCAGCCGCCGCCGGTGGCGGCCAGCCACTCGCTGTAGAACAGCGCAACCCCCAGGCCGCAGCTGATCGCGGTAAGCAGCCAGAACCGGATGATCACGGTGGTTTCGGCCCAGCCCACCAGCTCGAAATGGTGGTGGAAGGGCGCCATCCGAAACACCCGGCGACCGGTCGTCCGGAAGGCCAAGATCTGCACCACCACCGAGACGATCTCCGCGACGAACAGCGAGCCCAGCACCACCGCGAGGATCTCGGTGCGGCTGGTCACCGAAATCCCGGCGATGATGCCGCCCAGGGCCAGCGATCCGGTGTCGCCCATGAAGATCTTGGCCGGCGCGGCGTTCCACCACAGGAAGCCGACGCACGCACCCGCCGTCGCGGCCGCGATGATCGCCAGGTCCAGCGGGTCGCGCACGTTGTAGCAACCCAGGCCGGGCGCGGTGGCGCAGGCGTTGCGGTACTGCCAGAACGTGATCAGCACGTAGGCGGCGGTGACCATGGCCATCGAGCCGGCCGCCAACCCGTCAAGGCCGTCGGTGAAGTTGACCGCGTTGGACCAGGCGCTGACGACGACCACGCAGAACAGCACGAAAAGCGCGGGAGCCAGTGTGACGGTGGCGATTTCGCGGACATAGGACAAATCGGAGGTGCCCGGCGTCAGGCCGGCCTCGTTGCGGAACTGCAAGACCAGGATGCCCACCAGGACGGCGGCGGTGATCTGCCCGACTGTCTTGGCCGTCTTGTTGAGTCCCAGGTTGCGTGATCGGCGGATCTTGATCAGGTCGTCGACGAATCCGACGGCGCCCAGCGTGGTGGCCAAAAACAGCACCAGCAGACCCGACGCCGACGGGCCCTCACCGTTGAACGCCAGGCCGGCGAGGTGGGTACCCAGGTAGCCCGCCCAGATGCCGGCCAGGATCGCCACCCCGCCCATCGACGGCGTTCCGCGCTTGGTCTTGTGGCTGGGCGGGCCGTCTTCGCGGATCTCGTGGCCGAAACCCTGCCTGTTGAACAGCCGGATCAGCATCGGGGTCAATAGGATAGACACCGTCAGCGAGATGCCGACGGCGATCAGAATGTCGATCATCGAGGATCGCCCTGGCCGTCGGCGCGATCGGTGATCAGCGAGTCGGCCAATGCCCCCAGGCCGGCGGCGTTGGAAGCCTTGACCAGCACCACATCCCCGGGCCGCAGTTCGGCCCGCAGCAGGGTCAGGGCGGCGTCGGCGTCGGCGACGATGGCGGCCACTCTTTCACCTTCAGAACCCCGTGCCCCTTCCATGACCGCGCCGTGGTGCATGGCGCTCATCGACCTCCCTATTCCCACGACAATGAGTCGAGACACATCTAAGCGCACCGCGAGGCGGCCGATGCGGTCATGTTCAGATATCGCGTCCTCGCCGAGTTCGGCCATCTCGCCCAACACCGCCCAGCTGCGGCGACGAGCGGCCCCGCCGCCGGCCGAAATCCACGCCAGAGCCTGCAACCCTGCCCGCATGGAGTCCGGGTTGGCGTTGTAGGCGTCGTCGATCACGGTCACCCCGTCGCTGCGGGTGCTCACCCGCATCCGGTGACCGGACACCGGGCCGGCGTCGGCCAGCGCCACAGCGACCTGCTCGAGCGTGGCGCCACATTCCAGCGCGACGGCGGCCGCGCACAACGCGTTGCTGACTTGGTGGTCGCCATGGACGGCCAGCGTGACGTCGACGACGTCGTCCGCCGCATGCAGGGTGAACTGTGGCCTGGCCAGCTCGTCGAGTGCCACCGGCCCGGCCCACACGTCGGTGTGGCTTTGTCTGCTGATCCGCACGACGCGCGCCGCGGTCACCTCGGCCATTGCCGCCACCGCCGGGTCGTCGGCATTGAGCACGACCACTCCGGATCGCGGAACAGCCTGCGGCAGTTCGGATTTGGTCCTGGCGATGGCTTCGCGCGAGCCGAATTCGCCGAGGTGCGCGGTGCCGACGTTGAGCACCACCCCGATGGACGGCGGCGCGATGGCCGCCAGCGCGGCGATGTTGCCGATGTGACGTGCCGAAAGCTCGAGAATCAAGTAGTCGGTGCTGGGGGTGGCG
>DASQRI010000025.1:0-4436 GCA_035642975.1 Mycobacterium sp. | reverse complement strand
CGAATGTCCAGCAACGCTTGCAACATCCAGAAACCCTCGACATTGACGGTGATGTCTGTGCGTGTGCTCTGATCCATCGCTACTTCCGTATCTCGTTGTTGTCGACTATCGCACGACGCGGCAGCACACCTGAATCGGTGTGCTGCCGCATCGTGTGGTGATTGTCAGGCCCAGCTGCCACCGACGGCGGCGTCGGTGGAGCTCATGTTGTTGCCGGCGTTCTGCACGTTCTGGCCGTGCGAGTTCGCCTGCTGGTAGATCACCTGGAAGTTACGACCCAACTGGGTGATGAACTCCTGGCAAGCCACCGAACCCGAGCCGCCCCAAAAGTCACCGGCGGCCAGCACATCGCGCACGATGGACTGGTGCTCCTGCTCCAACGAAGCGGCCTGGCTGCGGATCATCGCGCCGTGGGCGTCGACATCACCGAACTGGTAGCTAATCGACATTTATCTTTCCTCCTGGATTTGTGAAAGCTTACGCTGGTCAGTGAGCTAGCTGCTCAGAAGGTGCTGAGAAGCTTGCTCTTGTGATTCGTAGTTGTTGGCGTCGCGGATCAGTCCGTCACGCACACCGTGCAGCATGTTGACGATGTTGCGGAAGGCCTGATTCATCTGGCCCATGGTGTCGTAAGACGTCATCTGCGCGGTACCACTCCAGCCCGCACCGGCGATGTTCTGCGAAGACGCCCACATCTTGCGGGCCTCGTCCTCCACCGTCTGCGCGTGCACGTCGAAACGGCCCGCCATCGACCGCATCTCGTGCGGGTCAGTCATAAAACGCGTAGGCACTTACCTGTCTCCTTGATTCAGTGATGATTGACTGCAGTGGACGTGATAGTCGGACCGGTTACCTGAGGTAACCGCCGACCTGGAACACACGGCTGATCCCCCCTTCCCCGTTACCTGGTAGCCACCGTGCGTGGCACCGCACTGGGATGGTCATTGGTTGACTGCGCTTAGCCCGCGGCGGCTGCGTTGGCGACCTCGGTGGCCGCGTATGAACCGGCGCTGGTGCCCAGCGTGTTCACGAACATTTCGTGGATCGCCGCGGCCTGGGCGCTGACCGCTTGGTACAGCTGGGCGTGCGCGACGAACTGGGCCGCTGTCAGCGCCGAAACCTCATCGGCCGCAGCGGGAACCACTCCTGTGGTGGGGGCTGCCGCTGCGGCGTTCTGGCTGTTCACCGCCGAGCCGATCCCCTGCAGGCTGGTGGCCGCCGCCGACAACGCCTCCGGCTGTGTGGTTACAAACGACATTGCGCTACCTCCCCGGTCAGTTTCAGCAATCTGTTCGTGGATGACAATAGACGCGCGCACCTCTCTGCGCTGCGGCTCAAGCCTGGAGTTCGCAACTGTTCACCAGGTGGCAACAACTGTTCATCTGCGGTAACAGCTGAGTAACCGGCGCAGCTCCGCGGGCGCCGGCCAGCAGCTCGAAAGGGTTCCTGAAGTGCTCAAATGCGTTGGTCCCGGTCGAGCACTGGTCTCCGCGTCTTTATCGGCGCTGTCGGACGTCGCGGAGCCGTGGACGACGCGGCACTCCGGTGGGGCGAAAAAATCTAACCGCGGATAACGCCCGCACCGGTTCCACTCACGCGGCCGGCCCTTTGACGGGCACCCGGAGTTCTGCTCCAAATACCGCGCCTCCTGCGTGGCCACCGGGGCCCTGCTCGACGACGCCGACCATGCAAAGCTGAGCGCAGCGGGTGGACAGGGGCCCGTCGTGCTGGATTTCGGCAACGGCGCCGAGCAGTCGCGACCGGAGACGATGCTGTTCGCAGCCCGCCGAGCGACACTTCACGCGGGCCGGCACCGACGGCGCACCCCCGGCTGATTGCAGCCGCGCGCCGTGGCTCAGCCGAAACGCAGCGGCAAGTCCTTGAGCGCGAAAGTCTTACTAGGGAACTTGATTTCGGGCTGGTAGCCAGGCGCCAATTCAAATTCGGGGATTCTCTTAAGCCATTCGTCGACAATCACGGTCAGCTCCATGCGCGCCAGATGAGAACCCAGGCAGCGGTGCGGTCCGCCGCCAAATCCCCAGTGCCGGTGCACCTTACCGTCCATGGTGAGTTCGTCGGTGGAGATCGCATCGCTGCCGTCCCGGTTGACCAAGGCCATGCACAGGAACACCGATGAGCCCGCGGGCAACGTCATGCCACCGACGACGACGGTCTCGGTAAGTACCCGGGGCGCCACCGGCGCGGACGGCTCCAAGCGCACGATCTCTTCGATGAAGGCCCTGATCTGCCTGGGGTTATCGCGGAGCTGTGCGCGCAACGCCGGTCTGCGCGCCAACTCCAGCAGGGAAAACCCGATCGCTGCGGTCACGGTGTCCAGCCCAGCCAGGATCAGCAGATGGCTCATGCCCATCAGTTCGAGATCCGTGAAGTTGCCTTCACTTTGCATCACGGTAGACAACATGTCCGAGCCGGGGTTTTCCCGCCGGTATTGGATCGCGTCCACCAGGTATTGGTACATCGCGCGCGCCGCCGGGGCGACGTCCGCCTCAGTGGCGTAGAGGTTGTCGGTAAGCACGGCGTCTTTCCAGGCGATCAGGCGGTCCCGGTCCTCCAACGGCAGACCGTAGAGGTCCAGAAACACCTGGTAGGGGTACGTCCTGGCCAGGTCTTTCATCACCTCGCATTCGCCGCGGCTGGCGATGGCGTCGATCATGTCGGCGGCGTGACGAACCAGCACCGGTCGCGACTTACGCAACCCGTGCGGGCTGAAAAACGGCTGCAGGATTTTGCGGTACCGAGTGTGCTCGGGCGGGTCGAACCCCAACGGGATCACCGGAATTGGGCTTCCCGGTGGTTGAAGCGCCAATCGAGCAGAAAAAACATTGGGACTGCGCAACGCTGTCAGCACGTCCTCACGGCGGGTGAGGTAGTAGTAGCCGTTCATGAACACCACCGGTCCGGCATCGCGCAAAACCTTCCACCCGGCGGCACGATCAGTGGCCATCGGCAGG
Source organism: Mycobacterium sp. (assembly GCA_035642975.1). Lineage (GTDB taxonomy): Bacteria > Actinomycetota > Actinomycetes > Mycobacteriales > Mycobacteriaceae > Mycobacterium. Next base: position 1,464 of record DASQRI010000025.1, on the reverse strand, counting down.
GCGGTGTATTCAAGCCGCGGAAGGTGAAAGCCGGTGCTGTACAGGCTTCCATCAGTGGTACTCATGTACGTGATCTTTCGTTGTCGGTGCGTTCGTTTTCGCCGGCGCCGTGGGGGCTGGCGACAGTACACATGGTATGCGGCCGCCGTGGTTCGGTCGGGTCGTCGCCGCGCTAGCGGGTGCCGAATCGAACGACGATATTCGACGTGTCTTTTAGACTCGGCATTGTGAAGGTTCGTGTCGAGCAGTCGAGGTGCGTTGGTCACGCCCAGTGCTATGCAGTTGACCCCGAGATTTTCCCGATCGATGAATCTGGCTACTCCACCCTCGAAGAACACGAGGTTGCGCCGGAGGACGCGCAAGTAACTCGTGACGGGGTGGCGTCCTGTCCGGAGATGGCGCTGATCCTGGACGAGGATTGACTGGAAGCCAGGCTAGTTCACGCCTGCTCACGGTCACCGTCTGGCACGGAGTGCGGGAACCGCCCTTGCAATGCCCGCAGCAGACCATGGACTTCGTCGATGCGAGCGCGTATCTGGGTCAGCTCTTCAGACGGCCGGGAATCGTCAGGCTCGGGTTGCTGATACGTATCTGCGGCCATGCGATGCGCAAGCGCCTCTAGCTCGGCGCACTCGGCCCGTAGAAGCCGCTCAAACACTCGCGCCTGAGCTATCTCGGCAGGCTGAGCGGGGCGGCGCGGCAAAACGCTTGCCGCACTGGACGCCGGCGAACCGATAGTGGTTCGCGGGAGCGTGCGGGCGGCGTCTCGGGGTCTCCGTGACACAGCCAGCGAACCGGATGCCTCAGCGTGTTTCGCCACGTGTCGCTCCTGCCCGAGCCTCCGATTGTTCATCAACGGGAAACCTACGCCACTGCTCTCACATGCTTCCTGGATACGCCCCAATTGTTCATATCCAAGCCATGATTGCGACATCCGCGATTTACCTCCCATCGAGGGTGACGGCCGCGGTCTTATTGCTGCTTGTCAGGTTGTGGCTGAACAAATGAACGAAGATGACGGCGAGTCTGGTGATCCGGTGTCCCGGCCTCGCCGTCGACGTGTCGGCCCCGCGTGTAGTCGGCTTGCCACTGCACTGGCTCCCCCGCGGCGAGGGCCGCCGCTGCCTGGGCCTGCCCTTCCATGTCACGTGGGCGAAGGAAAGACTTATGCTTGCGATGCAGATCTTCGTCAGACTCGATGGGCCTGAGTTCGGGTGCGAAGTCTTCAAGTTCGGCTCGGCGCTGCGGGACGATCATGCAGATCGGCTCGTCAACCTCGAATCGCACCGGCATCAGTTTGCGGGTGAATTTCCAGTTCATGCTGAAACTCGCACTTGCCCAGTCAGTTTCGACTATGCCCTCTAACGGACATACGGCGTCCTTCGGATAGTTCGCCGGCCCGCGGACCAACAGGTTATAGCCCGGCGGCGTGCGAAACACTATTGGCAGATGCCAGGTCAGGAT
>DASQRI010000024.1:0-4157 GCA_035642975.1 Mycobacterium sp. | reverse complement strand
CTGGTGCACGCCTGAGGCGACAGCGAGCATTGCGTGGCCGCTCTGCTAATCGACCGGCAGCGGTCGACCAGTGTCGCTTGACTCGCTCCTGGCGAGGAGCGCGACTCCCGTCGGCAGCGAGGCCAGACCTCCCTTTGCGATTGCCCGGGTAACTGAGTTGGCGCCGAGCTTGTGGCCCCTGTTGTCCGGAGGCGGAAGCCAGATCACCTGCGTGAGATGGCGTCGGTGTGGCTGGTTCGGGGTGAAACCGGAAGCGCGATGCAGAGGCCGCGACGCGTCGGCTGCTCCAGCGAGACGGCGGCCTCGGCGGCGAGCTAGCGATCGTCCGGGCGCAGGAAGCACGACGTCCGGGCTGATGCGGACGATTCCTATTCGCCCGTTGGAGTCGTCAGACCCTGGCGCCTCCGAGCAATCGCTCTCCGCCCGCAGCACTGTCAGCTCAACCTCGAGTGGCGTGGTCTCCCTGGCCAGCCATCGACCTTGTCGGGAGCGGCCGGTAGACGATCTAATGACAGGAGCTCATGACCGGACCGGGCATTGTGCTGCGGTACCGACGCGCGCATCCTGCCTTGACGACGCCCAACCCGCAAACCGGCGTTCCCTCTACCTCCGCGGTTACGGGGCGCGTGTGGTTTGGCCGACCTCGATCAGGTGGCCGTCGGGGTCGCGAATGTAGCAGCGAATCTCCGCCCCGCGGTCCTGCGGCGGCGTCAGGAACTCGGCGCCGCGTCTGCTCCACTCGGCGTACACGGCCTGGATGTCTGCGACGCGGATGTTGAGGAAGCTGCTCGTCCGATCCGGGTCCGGTGGCGTCTCGAGCGTGACGGTCGGCTTGTCCTCGGTGGGTCCGCCGCCGACGTTGATGATCACCCAGCCATTCGCGAGCGCGACGATCGAAGGCTCGCCCTCGAGGACGGTCTCGCCGCCGAGCACGTCGGTATAGAAGCGGCGTGAGCGCTCGACATCGCCTGAGACGATGAAGTGCGTCAGGACGATCCCGTCCTTGGGTGCTGGAAACTCTGCCATCTACGCCTCCTCGAGATCGGTGGGCGGGCACATCATCGCACCCGCTGTCCTGAGCATTAGGATCAGGCGAACAGCTTTCGCAGGCCGGCGATGCCGCTGCCGTAGACATCCTGGGGCAGGTGCGGGTCAGCGCTTCCTCCTCCGTGATGGAGTCGACCAGCGTGTCGACGTCTTCGATATGCGCGGTCTTCGTCATGTGCTACGACCTTCGTTTGGCACCGAACGTTCGAGCTGCGACACATGCCGACCGACGGTGATGTGGTTGATCTTGAGGACGCGTGCGGCCTCGATGAGGCGGCCACGCCGCGCAACCTCTAGGAAGATCTGAAAGTCATCGGCGCGCAAATCGCCGCGCTCGGAGTCGCAGCCTGTGTCGGCGTCGTGGACGGTCATCGCGATCATCGCCGCGCCCTACCTGATCTCCGAGACCCGCTCGCAGCACCGCGGAGTACCCGCCCGGCATGCACCCATCAGCCCAGCCGCGCTGTCCCGCCGAACGAGCTACGCCGCCGACCTCACCAACACCGACGGCTTGGGAGCCCGCCTCAGGCACCTCGAGGTGGGCTGATCTCGATGGCTGAGAATCACGAGGAGCCGAGCACCAGACGCAGCCGAGGTGCGCGTGAACGACTCCTCGAGGCAGCCAACGATCTCTTCTACGCCCAAGGTGTCCGGACGGTGGGGATCAACAAGGTCATCGAGGTCGCTGGCGTTGTCCGGGGCTCTCTCTACAAGACCTTCGGCAGCAAGGACGCCCTGATCGAGGCGTACCTCGAGGGCCAGCATGAGTCGACGCTAGCCAACCTTCACGCCCAACTCGATTCCGTCGCCGATCCCAAAGCCCGAATTCTGGCCGTTTTCGACGTTCAGGCCAAGACGTTCGCCATGCCGGGCTTCAACGGCTGCGCCTTCATGGACGCGAGCGCCGAAGCACCCCGCGGCGGGGTTATCGAGAGAGCTGCCGAGCGATTCCGCACCGACGTCCGCGGGCAGCTCCATCGACTCGTAGGAGAGGCTCGGCTACCAACGTTTGCCCCGCGAGCTCGTTCGAGGTCCGGTTGCGCCGAGGGCAGCGGCGTCAGCTTGCTAGCTGCGCCGGGAGCCGCGGATTTGTACTGCGCGATGGCTCGGCGTGCACGATTAAGACGGGGACGGGGCTGTGGTGCAGGACGTAGTAGCTGACGCTGCCAAGCAGCGCCGAGCGAATTGCCCCGCGCCCGCGTGATCCCATCACGACGAGGTCGTGGTGGCCCTGTTTGATCTGCTGGATGACCGCCGGACGGATTGGCTGGTCGGTGAGCACGGTTGTGACCGGCAGGTGCTCGGGAACGCGGTCGCGGGCTCTCCGGAGGATGTGGTCGGCCTCGGCCTTGGCGCTCTCAATCGCTTCGTCGACAGCCGCGCCCGCGCCGAAGTAGATCAAGGCCGGCGATCCGACGACGCCCGTCATCACGGTCAGCCGTGAGTGCTCGCTGTCGGCAAGGTCAATTGCTTGCGCCAATGCCTCGTCGGCGTCTGGTGATCCGTCGACTGGGATGAGTATGTTTAGGAACACGAAGTTCTCCTCGGACGGGGGTTAGCTAGCTAGCTAGGCGCTGCCGAGCACCAACCCGGCATCGCGCTCGTCGGCGTAGGGGTGTCTGATCACCTTCGTTCATGGTTCGGCTCCTTCGGATGCGTCGCTTCTCACCGGGCTGCGAACACTTGCGATTGGTGTCGTTGGAAGCTTTGTTGTAAACAGCCGGTGCGTGATCAGCACGGAACGTCGGGAGTGTGCTGCGACGGCCTCGGCGACACTGCCGATCAGCACGCGGGCGAGCCCCCTGCGCCCGTGGGAGCCGAGCACGATCAGGCTCGCGCCGCGATCGTCGGCGAGGTCCACGATTCCCTTCCAGGTCGGCGACGACTGGACGGCCAGGCTCCGCGCGCGAAACCCAACCGATTCCGCAAACGAGGCTCCCTCGGCGGCCGTTTGCTCCGCCGCTTGTTTGACCTCTTTGGGGTCCGCGCCGTCGAATCGGAGCCCGACCGCCGGTACGAACCCAACGTCGAATGGCGTCCAGACGGTGAGAACGACCGCGTCGCGTCCGGTGCCCAGCAGCTTCCCCGCTTGTTCGATCGCGAGCTTGGCCAGCTCGGAGCCGTCGTAGGCGAACACCACCGGGCCCGATCCGTTTGACGTGAGCTCCTCCGCGTCTGAGGTGGGCTCCCGCGCGTGTAGGGTGGGCTCGCCGGTCATGGGGCCAACAAGTTCGCCGTCGGTGGTACCAGCCGACGAGTTCGTGGACTGAAAGGACTGGACAACACTTGTCTTTGACGGTGCTTTCGACCGGCTTGTGGACAAGACGAGCTCCAGATCGGACCGGCGCACCGGCCATCGCCGGGCCACCCGGGCATCGGGATGCCGGCGCCGTGACGGGTCGAGCGATTGGTTATCTGAGGGACTCATGACCCGACGGTGGGCATTCGGCACCCCGCGGCGCGACCATCACCGTGACGACCCCGGTGAGGAACACGTTGCCGGCGGGGTCCGGCCGGCGTCCGGCCGGACGGCGGGTGGCCCGGGCGGTGGGTCTTGATGTGCCGCAGCTCGCACAGCAGCGCGTCCGGCCCGTGCGCGAAGCACCACGAGGCTGGCGGCGGCGGTAGCGGCCAGCACCGCAACGACCGGGGCGTAGACAAGCGCGGTGCTGTGCAGGCCGTAGTGCGAGGTCGCGACCCCGGCGATCACGGCCGGAAGGCTGAACGCGAGATAGCCAACGGTGAAGATCGCGGCGACGAGTCCTGCACGCTCATTGGGACGTGCCAGCGCGACGATCGTGCCGTAGGCACCCATGAAGGCTGGACCGAACCCGAGTCCGGCGACTGCCGTGCCCGCGAGCAACAGCGCCGAGGTCCTCTCCGCGACCCCGGCGAACGTGATCAGAGCGCCCGCGGACAACGCAACGCACCCACCGAGCATGACGTTAGAAGGACGGGAACCGCGACCCGCGAGCGTGACGGGAACTCCGACACCGAAGAGCAACACGATCACGACACCACCCCACAAGAGGTTCTGAGACCGGAACAGCTGCGCCGCCAGCGACGGGCCCAAGGACAGATAAAACCCGTTCAGCCCGAACGCTCCAATC
>DASQRI010000023.1:0-3260 GCA_035642975.1 Mycobacterium sp. | reverse complement strand
GGCGTTCTTCGCGCTCACCGTCTTCGCGCGCGGGTTGTTGAACCGGTTGTTCACGCGCGCCTACCTGCCGCTCGCCGACCTGGAAGCCGACGAGCTGCTCGGAGCCCTGGACCCTGCGCGGCGAAAGACTTTGACCTGCATAGCCGAAACCGGCGGATACCGCTTCGACATCCACCTGCAGGGCGCGCATGAGACCGTGTTCCTGACCTTCCGCGGCGATCCGGGATGACGAACCTGTTATGGCCCGGAGACCAACGCGCCGGGGAACTGATGTCAGACGCGGCGCTGCTGGCCTCGATGGTCGCGGTGGAATCGGCCTGGTTGGATGCACTGGTCGCCGCGGGTCTGGCGCCCGATGAATGCGCCGGCGTTGACCTCACCGGGCTGGTGAGTGCCGGCGACCGGGAGGGGCTCGCGGTCGAATCCGAGGACGGTGGCAACCCGGTCATCGGATTGGTGGCATTGCTTCGTGACCGGGCGAGCGCCGAGGTGAGCCGGTGGATTCACCGCGGGCTGACCAGTCAGGACGTTGTTGACACCGGCCTGATGTTGGCCAGTCGCGCCGTCATCGACGAGCTGATAGCGCAACTGGCCGAGCAGATTTCGGCGCTCTCGGTGCTGGCTGCGACCCACCGTGGCACACCGATGGCGGCCCGCACCCTGACTCAATACGCGGTGCCCAGCACCTTCGGGGTCAAAGCCGCAACCTGGCTCAACGGAGTTGTCGACGCGTATCGGCAAATCAGTGCGCTGACCATCCCGGTCCAGATCGGCGGTGCAGGCGGAACACTGGCCGCCACAACTGAATTGGCTGTTCTGGCGGGTCGTACCAATGGACCCGGGATCGCCCTCGAGTTGGTGCAAAACGTCGCAGCCACTCTGGGTTTGGACGCCCGAACGCCGTGGCACACTACCCGGGCGCCGGTCACCGCAATCGGCGATGCGTTCACCGGGTGCACCGACGCGTGGGGGCGCATCGCCTCGGACGTCGTCACAGTTGCCCGCCCGGAGATCGCCGAGCTGAGCGAACCTGCCAGCGGGGATCGCGGCCGATCGTCGAGCATGCCGCAGAAGCGCAACCCGGTGTTATCCATCCTGATCCGTCGGGCCGCGATTTCCGCACCGCCGCTGGCCGCGACGTTGCACACCGCTGCCGCCCTGGCCAACGACGAACGTCCCGACGGGGCATGGCACGCCGAATGGGATACGCTACGCAGCCTGGCCCGGCGGACCGTCGTCGCCGGCGCCCAGTGCAGTGAACTGCTCGCCGGGCTGGAGGTCCATTCGGTACAGATGGCCAAGAATCTCGACAGCGCCTCCGCGGTAAACGATGTGCTCGGCGAGCAACGGGTGATCGCTGAATTGGTGGGAAAAGCCCCGTCCGGCAATTATTTCGGCGCGAACGATGCTCTCATCGACGACAGCCTCGAGCGTGCTGCGCGGATACTCAAGGAACATCCGTGAGCGTCCCCCGAATCCACGGATCGCATCTGGCCGGTTCACCGAATCTGCCGCCGCTGGTTGTCGGGCCGTCACTGGGCACGTCGGTCGCCGCGCTGTGGCCTGGTGTGGCACGACGGCTGGCGGGCACCTATCACGTCATCGGCTGGGACCTGCCCGGGCATGGCGCCAGCCCGCGGCCCAACGGCGCCTTCACCATCGACGACCTCGCCTCCAGTGTGATCAAACTGATGGAAGAAACAATCGGCAGACGGCCGTTCACCTACGCCGGCGTCTCGGTTGCCGGCGCGGTCGGACTGCAACTGCTGCTGGGGCATCCCGAGCGCATCTTGTCGGCGGCGTTGATCTGCACCGCAGCGCGCATCGGCGATCCGGACGACTGGCGGTCTCGGGCCAAAGTCGTTCGCAGCGGCGGAACCGGCGAAGTCGTCGCGCTGTCGATTCAACGGTGGTTCGCCCCGGGATTCTTCGAGCGCGATCCCGCGTCGGCCCGGGCGCTGCTGGACACCCTGCGCGCAGTGGACGACGACGGATACGCGCGCACCTGTGAGGCGCTCGCCGAGTTCGACGCCCGTCATCGGCTCAGCGAGATCGACACCCCGATCGTCGCTGTGGCCGGCGCCAATGACATTGCCACGCCGCCCGATTTGCTGCGGTTTATCGCCAGCAACGTCACCCGCGGGCGGTTCGTGGAGGTGGCGGGAGCTGCCCACCTTGCGCCCGCCGAGCAACCCGAGCGAATCGCCGACGTGCTGGCGAAGCTCAGAAGATTGGGAGCCAGATGACCGCCGACCGTTATGACGAAGGCTTGACTGTGCGTCGGGAAGTTCTCGGCGACAGTTACGTCGAGCAAGCAGCCGCACGGACCACCGACCTCACTCGAGACTTCCAGCAGATTCTCACCGAATTCGCCTGGGGCACAATCTGGACGCGCCCCGGCCTGGACCGTCGCAGCCGTTCCATGATCACGCTGACCGCGCTGATCGCCCGCGGCCACCGCGACGAGCTCGCGCTGCACCTTCGGGGCGCCCTGCGCAACGGGTTATCGCGGGACGAGATCAAAGAAATCCTGCTGCAGGCCGCCGTCTATTGCGGTGTCCCGGACGCCAACGCGGCCTTCCGCGTCGCGCAGAGCGTGTTCGACGAGGCTGAGAGACACCATGATTCGCCGTAGCACGACCCACGAGGTGAGGACGTATCGATGGAAACGATTTCGCTGACCAGCTTGGCCGACGAAATGTTGGCCGAGGCACGGCAGGCCCACAGTGGGCGTGCTGCGCACACCCTGCACGGTGGGCACACCCACGAACTGCGGCAGACCGTGATGGCGTTGCTGGCCGGACACGAGTTCTCCGAGCACGACAGTCCCGGACAGGCGTCACTGCAGGTCCTCAAAGGGCACGTTCACATCACCGCCGATGGCGACGTGTGGGACGGAAAGACCGGCGACTACGTGGTGATTCCCCCGCAGCGGCACTCCCTTCAGGCCGTTGATGATTCGGTTGTCATGTTGACCGTCTTCAAGAGTCTTCCCCCGGCGTAATCCGGTGCTGTCTACGCCGTGGTCCCGCGGCATAGGCCTGCGGGTGCCGATCGTCAACGCCCCGATGGGAGGTGTCGCCGGTGGGCGTCTTGCCGCCGGGGTGACCGCCGCCGGTGGACTGGGCATGGTGGGCATGGGCACCGCTGGGTCGACGTCGGCGTTGCAAGCCGAGTTGCCTTATGTGACAGGGTCATTCGGGATCGGCCTGGTGGACTGGGTTATGCGCAAAGAGTCGGGCTTGTTCGATGCCGCGCTG
>DASQRI010000022.1:0-2982 GCA_035642975.1 Mycobacterium sp. | reverse complement strand
CGGGCTTGGCGGCGCCCCGCCGCGGGCCACCGATCTGACCCGGCGGTTGGGCAGGAGCCGGGCCAGGCGGGGCGGGCGTGGACCACGAGACGGTCGACGACTCGGTAGCGGGTTGCGACGCGCTTCCCGGGGGTCGACCCCCTTTGCCGCGGCGTGGCCCGACCTCGAACGTCAGCCGAGGTCCACCGGCATTCCCGATGTTGATGCTTTGGCCGTCATGGATGTCGACCACCGGACTGCGGTAGCCGTTGACGAAGGTCCCGTTCACCGAGCCGTTGTCGATGGCCATCCACTTGCCCTGCTCGAAGCGCAGGATCAGATGCGCGCGCGAGATCCGCGGATCGGCGATCCGGATATCAGCACGCAGATCACGCCCGACGACCACGTCGTGACCAGGCGCAAAGGTACGCTCTGAGCCGTTGTGCCAAATGGTCAGTAGGGGCGGGGCTGGTCGACTCACCACTCCAGTATCGGCTGCGCGACGGCCGGGCTTCCACGCGACGCACTGTGATTCGTCTGTATCCTGCCGCGACCTGCTCTGAAGCCGCGATTCACAGCCCTTGCATAAGCGGCACAACATGAGCGCATCGCATTCGGCGGCATGATTACGAAGGGTAAGGCAACTGTCCGAATTCGGCCGCGCGTCAAGCGGCACCGCGGTGAGGAGGCCCGACATCGTCGAAAAAGGCCAGCGCGCAACCCATTCGAAAGCTTAGTCCCGCGGCGCGGTGACCGGCTGGTGGCGTATGACACGTCCAGGGTGAGGAAGAGAGGGGGCGAACGTAGATGGATGAGGCGACCAGAGCGACGCAGCGCTGGGACGCCGAACCAGCGCCGCATGCAGAACCGCCGCGCTCCCGCAGCCTGCTGCAGCGTGGCTACGCATCGCTGCCGGACCTGGGGATCACCCGGCTGTTGACCCGGGTGCCGCTGATCAGGTCGCTTCCCAACCGGGATACCGGGCCGAACGGCCGACCCGGCACTGACGGTTTGCCCAGCGATGCGATAAGCGGCCCCACTTCCTTCGCCGGCTACACGATCTTGCGCCCGCTGGGTTCGGGCGGGATGGCCGACGTCTACCTTGCTAAACACCCGCGCCTGCCACGTCGTGATGCGCTCAAAGTCTTGACGTCGGGGACAACCGCCGACGCCGAATTTCGGGAGAGGTTCAACCGGGAAGCCGATCTGGCCGCCACGCTGTGGCACCCCCACATCGTCGCGGTGCACGATCGCGGCGAGTTCGACGGCCATCTGTGGATCGCGATGGACTACGTCGAGGGCACCGACGCAGCGCGACTGATGCGAGAGCGTTTCCGCGGAGGAATGTCAGGGCACGACGTCGGTGCGATCGTCGGCGCGGTCGCCGGCGCACTCGACTATGCCCACGCCCGCGGGCTGCTGCACCGCGACGTCAAACCCGCCAACATCCTGCTCACCCATCCTGATGAGGATGACCGCCGAATCCTGTTGGCGGACTTCGGGGTAGCCCGCCAACTCGCCGACATCAGCGGAATCACCGAGACCAACGTCGCGGTGGGCACTGTCGCCTACGCCGCCCCGGAGCAGCTCGTGGGATCGAACATCGATGGCCGCGCCGACCAGTACGCACTGGCGGCTTCGGCATTCCACCTGCTCACCGGTGCTCCGCCGTTTCGGCACTCCAACCCGGTCGCGGTGATCGGGCAGCACCTGCACGCGGCCCCGCCCAGACTCAGCGACCACCGCCCGGATCTGGCCGACCTCGATCAGGTTTTCTTCAAGGCCCTCGCGAAGGACCCCGCGGACAGATTCGACAAGTGCCGCGAATTCGCTGCTGCCTTCAGCCAGCATGTGTCCGAGTCCGCCGGCGGTCGCGGTGCCGGGTTGAGCTCCCTCGATGCGACGCCGCTGTTGCGCCGCGTCGGCTTCAGGAAGGCCGGGCGAAAGTTCTCGCTGAAAGCCGGGATTGCCCTGGCCACGATCGTGACGCTGGTGTTGGCGCTGAGCGTGACCTGGGCGATCTCGTTCTTCTCGTGGGACGACCAGCCGGACCTGAAGGCCGGGCCACCACCAGGCGTGAATGCGACATCGTCGGCGTCCTCCAAGCCGGCCGACTTGTCGGCGCCGGCCATCGCCGCCCCGCCGTTCAACGGCACCTATCGGCTGGACTACGACCGTGCGAAGCAGACGTCCAACGGCGTCATCGGTAATAACGGCGCGGCCACCAGCTGGTGGGCCTTCAACTCCGCTTGCACCGCCTCCGGGTGTGCTGCCACCGGAACCAAGTTGGACGACGCCACTCATCAGCGGGCCAAGACCACCGGCGCCGGCGACACCGGCGTGCTGCATTTCGTCGACGGCCACTGGCAGGGTGAGCCCCGACAGGTGCAGGTGCAGTGCCGCAAGTCGCGTGGAGCGCCGATGGCCACGCAGTCCGAGACGGTGGTGTGGTCGTTGACACCAGAACCGGACGGCACGCTGCGCGGCGTGCAGACCCAAACCGTGCAGAGCAACGACTGCGGCTCGCAAGGGGCGACGCTGCGAATTCCGGTGGTGGCAACGCGGACCGCAGACATCCCGCCGACCGTGACGGTCGCCGACCCGGCGCAGGCGGCCAACGTCACAGCCGCGCTGGCCGGTGTGTCGTCGCCGCCGGTGCTGGGTGGCCCGTGTACCGACATCGACAAACTCGCTTACGATTCCACGGCCAACGTGCAGGTGGTATGCGAGGCGAACAGCTGGGACAAGGCGCCGACGACGACCGGGGTGCATCCCGTCGGGACCTCGTGTGACGACACACCCGTGTTCACGATGTCGAAGTCCAACGACGGGCACCTCATCACCTGCGACCCGGGCACCCGGGTGTGGAGCCGCCAGCACGGCTGACAATCGGCAGATATCGGTAGTGCTGCTCTCCCCCGCAAGCGGGAGGTACCCCCACCTCCGTTCGCTGCGCGGCCGGCATCGTCGCCGCGGTATCGGTGGTGCTGCTCCTCCTCCGTC
>DASQRI010000021.1:0-2289 GCA_035642975.1 Mycobacterium sp. | reverse complement strand
TCCAGGGTGAACGCGGTCTGGGTGCCGATATGGCCGGCGGTGTAATCCGACCAGATATTGGCCGCGTCACTCTTGAACTGCAGATCGATCTCGTAGCTGGCGCTTTGCTGGTTCATCCCCCAGGAGGCGCTGGCGATCTGGTCGCCGCTGATGATCGATGGCGCCAGCAGATACGCCTCGTTGTGTTCCTTGTTGCAGGTCACCAGCGGCAGGTTGGGGTCGTCGTTACCGGCCAGAATGTCTTCCTGGTTGCACTGGGTAGCCATGACTTGCAGCGCCACGAACTGCACACCCTTATTGGTGCTCTGCCGCCACGCCTTCTGTTTGGCGATGCGCTGGGCGAGGTCCATCCGCGGATCCGGCGGCCCTGGCTGGACCGGGACGGGCGGCGGTGCCGGCGCCGGGGCGGTCGCCGGCACTGGCTTCGGTGCCGGTGACGGCGGCGGGTCCTGCGGGTAGGGCCGAGGCTGCGGCGGGACGCCCGGCTCTTCGGGCGGTGCCGGTAGGTCTCCTGGCCCCGGTACGCCGCCCGGAGCGACACCGGGTGCAGGACCACCGGGGCCCGGACCACCGGGCTGTGCACCCGGCGCCGGTCCGCCGGGCACTCCACCAAGTGGCGACCTGGGGTTACCGCGCGGCCCGGGTGACCCCGGGTTCTGCGGCGACGCACCGCTTTCCACCGGAAGCTCGTTGATCACCGGACGGATGTACAGCCGGGCGGTCTGGCCCAGATTGCGCGCCTCACTGCCGTCGGTTCCCGGCACGGTGATGACCAGGTTGTCTCCGTCGACAATGACTTCAGAACCCGAAACACCCAGGCCGTTGACGCGATCGCTGATGATCTGCTGCGCCTGCGACAGCGCCTCGCGAGTCGGCTTCGACCCGTCCGGGGTCCGTGCGGTCAACGTGACCCGGGTGCCGCCCTGCAGGTCGATACCGAGCTTGGGGTCGGCATGCTTATTTCCGGTGAGGAAGACCAGCAGATAGACGCTGATGAGCAGGATCAGGAAAACCGCCAGGTAGCGGGCAGGGTGCACCGGCGCCGAAGGCGATGCCACGTGTTGAGACTCCTCCGCTCATGCGCGATCCGCTCCCCAGCGGGTCGTCGCCCCGTTGTTCGCTTGTCGCGCGCCGATCATTTCGACTGCACCCGCAAAGGGTACGTGGAGGGCCGCCGACCTCAGTCCCTGGGCAGTCGCTCCGGGTCATCGGCTAGATCGTCAACGTCCTCGGCCTCAGTGTCCAGGATCTCCGGCTCGACGCGGTCCCTAATCGCCAGCTTCATCCAGGTGGTCAGCACGCCCGGAGCGATCTCCAGTTCCACGTTGTCGTCGGTGATACGCGTGATGGTTCCCTGCAATCCGGAGGTGGTGTGCACCCGGTCGCCGACGCGCAGCGACTCGTGCAGATCGATGGTGGCTTGCATCGCGCGCTTCTGCCGACGCGAGGCGAAAAACATGAACGCCCCCAAGACGATGAGCACCGGCAAGAAGACAACCGTTTGGTTCATGAAGGCAACGATCTTTCCTGTTGGTCGTGCGTGTCGGCATCGGACCGGAATGGGCCGCGCCGGGTCGGTCACCAGTGTGCCACTAGGCCGTCGCCATGCTGAATCATTGAGCCATGGACCTCACTGACGCGCTGCGCAGCACCGGGGCTGTCCGCGACTTCACCGACCAGGCCGTCGACGACGCCGTGCTGGAGCGGGTGCTCGACACCGCGCGGTTCGCGCCTAGCGGTGGCAATGCCCAGGCCTGGCATGTGGTGGTCGTCAAGGACCCCGAACGGCGTCGTCGGCTGCGGGATTCCTACCTGCAAGGCTCCCGAGACTACCTGGCCCTGCTCGCCGCAGGCTTGCGACCGTGGGCCCCGACCAACGACCGCGACGCCGAGGCCCGCGCGCTGGCTGCCGAAAACGCCGCACCGCCAGGGGGTTTCGCGGAAAAGTTCGACGAAGCGCCGGTGCTGCTGGCGCTGTTCGCCGACCTGTCGCTGCTGGCGGCGATAGACCGCGACGCGGACCGGTACACCTTCGCCGGTGGCGCTTCCATCTACCCGTTCGCGTGGAGCATTCTGCTGGCGGCCCGCGACGAAGGTCTGGGCGGTGTCATCACCACGATCGCGATCCGGGAGGAGCCACAGGTGAAGGCTCTGCTCGGGGCGCCTGACCCGTTGGCGCTGGCCGCGGTGATCGCCCTGGGGCATCCGATCCGACAGCCGCGCCGGCTTCGTCGCCAGCCGGTCAGCTCCTTTGCTACGGTCGATTCGATCGACGGCCCAGTGTTTGGG
>DASQRI010000020.1:0-2190 GCA_035642975.1 Mycobacterium sp. | reverse complement strand
CGTGGTGGCGTGCGTACGCACCCCGGATGCGCGCCGGACCGGCCGGTGGTTGTTGGAGACCCAGCGCTTCGACACCACCGCCGAGGCGATCCGAGGCTTGCGTGACTGGTTGACCCACCGCGAGGTGGAAGTGGTCGCGTGCGGGGTCAAACTGACCAGCGTCCTCACCGATGTCACCGGCGTCAGTGCCCGGCGCATCCTGGCCGCACTGATCGCCGGCGAACGCGACCCCTCCCGGCTGGCCGAGCTCACCGTCAGCCACGCCCGCGCCAAAATCCCGGCCCTGATTGAGGCGTTGGACGGCGCCTTCACCGACCACCACGCGTTTATGTGCGGCCACTTCCTCGACCAGATCGATCACCTGGCCGGCCTCGTGGTCCAACTCGACGCCCGCATCGCCGAGCTGCTGCGCGACCGCGACCAGGACCTGACCAACCTCGACACCATTCCCGGGATCGGGCGCACCGCCGCCGAAATCATCATCTCGGAGACCGGCGGCGACATGGCGCCCTTCGCCACGGCCGCGCACCTGGCCTCCTGGATCGGCGTGTGCCCCGGGGTCAATGAGTCTGCTGGAGTCAACAAGTCCGGACACACCCGCCACGGCAACGCCAACCTCAAACGCGTCCTCGGCACCGCGGCGATGGCCGCGATCCACCAAAAAGACTCCTACTACGCCGTCTACTACCGGCGCATCGCCGCGCGCCGCGGTAGACAGCGGGCTCTGGTCGCCGTCATGCACAAGCTGGTCATCGCGATCTGGCAGGTCCTGACCCACAAAGTCGCCCACCGCGACCTGGGCGCCGACTACTTCGCCCGCCGCAACCCCCAACACACCATGCGCCAGATCGTCCGTCAGGCCAACGCCGTTGGCCTGACCGTCCGCTTCGACCCGATCCCGGCCTGACACCGCAGCGCACCAATCACCTTGCTAGCCAAAGGTCCCGTTCATCTTCGTGTCAGTTGTAACTCTCAGGCAGGTTGTGAACGGCGTGGCTAGCGGGAAGTAGGCGAGGACCTCCGGTATCGGTGTGGTTACCACACACACCCCGATTACCGAGAGGTCCTCATGTCCCACGCTAATGCCTGGTTGACCCCACGCGGCCGATTGCGGCTGGCGTCGGCGGTTGTTGATCACGGTTGGAGCCTGCGACGGGCTGCGGAGCGGTTCCAGTGTTCGGTGAGCACCGCCAAGAAATGGGCCGACCGGTACCGCGCGGGCGGTGAATCGGCCATGGTGGACCGCTCCAGCCGGCCTCATCGCAGTCCTCATCGGCTGCCGCAGCGGCGCGAGCGGCGCATTGTCAAGCTACGGTTCAGCCGCCGGTGGGGACCGCATCGCATCGCCACGCATCTTCATCTGCCGCGCTCGACGGTAGAGGCGGTGCTGCGTCGCTATGGAATGCCCCTGTTGCGGCACCTCGACCAAAACACTGGCCTGCCGGTGCGCCGGCCGGTGCCATGCCGCTACGAGCACGCCGCACCCGGGGACCTGGTGCATCTGGATGTCAAGAAGCTGGGCCGTATCCCCGACGGCGGGGGACACCGCAAGGTAGGCCGCCAGCTCGGTCGGCGACACACCGGCCGACGCGGGCGCGGCTATGCCTTTTTGCACCACGCAGTCGATGACCACAGCCGGCTGGCGTACTCAGAGATCCTCCCCGATGAGGCCAAGGAGACCGCGGCAGCATTCTGGCTACGCGCTAACGCGTTTTTCGTCGACCACGGCATCACGGTTAAACGCGTCTTGACTGACAATGGAAACTGTTACCGGGCAGCGTATTTCGCGCAAGCTTTAGGGCCTGCGATCAAGCACAAGAAGACCCGACCATACCGACCCCCGACCAACGGCAAGGTATGTGAAGACTTATCGCCGATGTTGCACCGGATCGGTCTGACCCCGGCCAAGGTATGACCAAGGTGTCCTTCGTTCGATTTGTCGGCCGGCACCGGTGCAGCGTCGCGGCGCGCACCGGCCAGACGGATCTGACCTGATAGGAGCTTGGACTAGAAGCCCCGTCACAGACCTGTCGTTCCGCCCGACCGGTTCGCCCCAACCGTCAGATCAGCCCTAACGGAGGAGCGAATCTCATCATGACAACCGAATCGAACGATGTCATCGGCGGTGTGGATACGCACAAGCACACGCACTACGGCGCGGTCATCGATGATCAAGGCCGACTTCTTGGA
>DASQRI010000019.1:0-18414 GCA_035642975.1 Mycobacterium sp. | reverse complement strand
TGCGGGGGCACTGCCACATCTCGGATGCCGGCCGCGGTTTTCGGCTCGCCTACATAGAACAGGCCGGCTCAGAAGCCATTTCCGAGGGATGCCGGTAGCCTCGATTTCCTACTTCGGCAGTCCGACCCCAAACAGCTCTACAAACTACACTCGACCCACAATGGGGCTCCCTGCTGTCGAGGCGTTACCAACGGGCTCGGCGCTGCTGGTCGTGAAACGGGGTCCCAACGCCGGAGCCCGATTCTTGCTGGATCGGTCGATCACGTCGGTCGGCCGACATTCCGGCAGCGACATCATTCTGGACGACGCCACGGTGAGCGGCCGACACGCGGAGTTTAGGTGGGAGAATGACCAATTGCATGTGGTCGACGTCGGTAGTCCCTACGGCACCTACGTCAACCGGGAGCTGGTGGAGTCGGCGAGGCTGGCCAACGGGGACGAAATCTGTATTGGCAGGTTTCGCCTGGTTGTACTGAAATCCCGGAACGACCGATCGCGCAGCGAAAACCGGTAGCCGAGCCACACGTGTCGGCACTGACGGCTTGAGGGGCGACGGTCGAGTGCTGCGATAGGGCCGAAAGCCCCGCCCGTGCGACAGGGGCGGCATTCACACAGCCGAGAACTTTCGGACACTCAGAAACTGCCAGTGCCAGCGTAAGGCCACCAGTCAGCTGAGTCATTTGGGTTGTAGTACTCACCCTTCGACGGTTGGGCCGGCGGTGGTGGAGGCGGTGGCGGCTGTGGTGCATCGGTGGGTGGATCCGCTGGCGGCGGCGCCGGGAGGACAGCCGGCGTATTCGGCGTGCCGCCGAAACCGGGCGCCGCATACGCCGGGACGCTCACTGCGGCCGTGGGTACAGCGATAAGCACCCCCGCCACGGCGATCTTCCTGATGTTGCTGCGTACGCCGGATGACCTTGTCCAAGTCATTGATCACTCCCTTCACCGGGTTGTTCCCTCAGCGCGGCTCGGACGTTACGCCCACTCAGCGTTGATGGGCGCGCCTTGCCTCAGAGCGGTGGAAGCACGCCTTGATGGCTTGGGCAGTAGGCGTCTACTGATGCGGTGATGAATCTGACCGCGGTTCTTCTCACGCGATCGGGGTATAGGTGTAGAGCCGGATTGTCCCCATACGCAAAGTTCATCTCGCTGTCTACCACGGCGTCGAACGGGGTGCCGCGATCGAGTTGGCCACAAATTTGGTGGGCTCGGGCGACGAGACCAGGCACGTTATCGATAGGCGGAATCTGTAGTTGTTCGAGCAGCGCCACAAACTGGTCCTGCTGGCTTGGGTCGGCGCCTGCCGCGGCAGCGCAGATAATCGCGGCGGTCGGCACCACCAAGGCGCTAACCAGAGCGTCAGCAAGGCTGGCGATGCCGGTACGCACGGCAGAGGATATCCACTTCTTCGGTGTCATCTGCTCGGTATCTAATTCAATCGACTTCGTTCGACGGGCTAATCGTGAAGCCTCGTAAAAGAAAAATCAAGCTAACTGGGATAGTGCACCAGTCCGACAGCGCCACAAAGGGATTCAGGGAGTTATCGGCTATCTGGCAGCCAGCTGCCGCCTAACAAAGGGGGCCTTGTGAGGGCCGGCGCGTCGCTCAATCGTAACAGCGACTAAATCCGCAACGATGACCTGAGCACCTAGTACAGCGCATCTAACGCCGGCACCCTCACCGGCATCACCATTCGCCAGCAGTGCCCGGATCAGGCCGCCCGTGTGGTGGAGCAACTAAAAGGCCTGCCGGCCCGGTTAGGACCCTCGCCCGGTCGCCCTTGATCGACACTTGGCGCACCGGGCGTGTATCTGATTGCCCCGCAGAAGTTTTGGATCGCATGACGATCCTGGTTAGTCCATCCGCAGCCTTGCCTCAGGGCGGCGGAAGCACGCCTTGATGGCTTGGGCAATAGACGTCCACTGATGCGGTGATGAATCTGACCGCGGTTCTTCTCACGCGATCGGAATATAGGTGCAAAGCCGGATTGTCCCCAAATCCACGGTTCATCTCGTCGTCTACCTCGGCCTCGAACGGGGCGCCCCCATCGAGGTCGCGACAAATTTGATGGGCTCGGGCGACCAGACCAGGCACGCCATCGATGGGCGGAATCTGTAGTTGTTCGAGCAGCGCCACAAACTGATCCTGCTGGCTTGGGTCGGCGCCTGCCGCGGCAGCGCAAATAATCGCGGTGGTCAGCACCACCAAGGCACTAACCAGAGCGTCGGCAAGGCTGGCGATGCCGGTACGCACGGCAGAGGATTTCCACTTCTTCGGTGTCATCTGCTCGGTATCTCATCCAATCGACAATTAGCGGCGCCTGCACTGATGAATACCGTAACCACGCTGCCCGGCCCCTTGGCTCCACATAGAGCGGACTAGGCAGTGGCGGGAAATCGAGTACCAAACTACTCATGTGTCTGAGGGCGGTCGGCGAGAAAATTCGGACCGGGGACTGAAGGAGAGGAAGTCGATGTAATGAAGTACGTGTTGGAGTGGCGCATTCGTCCGGGTATCGGCGGCCAGCAGGCCGAGACCGACACGCAGCGCGCATACGAGCTCTACTCGAAGTGGCAGCCCGCGGTGAGGATCCTGCAGTTCGTGGGTCGGATCGATGCCGAGGGCGGGTTCTTGGTGTGTGAAGCCGACAACCCCGCCGATGTCCTGGAAGGGACCGCGAAGCTGGCGAGCTATGTCCAGTACAAGTGCCACCCGGTGGTCGATGTTGACGAGTGGATACAGGCCGGTCAGGAGGGCATCGCGTTCCGCAGCGGCGTTAGCTGAATCTCAATAAAAACGCCTGGTGGGCACAATAAAGCGATGATCGCGGCAAGGTAACCGCGAGAGCCGCGACCGCTTTAGATCGAAGTCCCCTCGCGTCGTCGTCGCAGGGCGTTAGAACCCGATTGGCGAGAGCACGTCGGCAAAGAAGGAGGGATCTATTGCCGCAGCGGGCGTCTGCGAGGCCCACTGCGGCACCTTTCCAACGTGACGCGATCGCAAACCCCGTTCGCAGCCAGCCGTTGAGGGATGCAGCTGCGGTCGCCCCGGACGTCTTCAAAGCCATCGCGGCGGCCATGTCGAGCACCTGCCCGGACGTCGCTAATCAACGGCCGTTTTAATGGAGTCGCCGTCTGAATATGGTGTGACGAGCACGCTTTCGCGCATGGATGCGACTCGACGGCGACTGCTCGTTCGATGGCATGGTCGCGCTAAGCTGATGCCATCGCGTCTAGCCTTTGGCGGTGCATCAGTGGAAGGTTTCTGCAAATGGTCACGCTGTCCTTGACCAGACTGGCTGCCGCAGTTGGTGGTCTGACATTGTCGTTGACCGTTGGCGGCGGAGTCGCGTCCGCAGATCCCGATCTGGGTCCGGTCATCAACACCACATGTAATTACTCGCAGGTGGTGTCGGCGCTGAATGCGGAAAATCCGGCAGCTGCCGCGGAACTGTCCGCTTCGCCGACGGCGCAAACTATGTTGCGGGGATTCCTCGCTTCGTCGCCGGATCAGCGCGAGCAGATGGCCCAGGAGCTGCAGACCAGGCCAGGATCTCAGCAGTACGTTCAGCAGTACGCTGGGGCTGTCCTGCAGGTCGCCAACACCTGCAACAATTACTGAGCGGATTGGGCGCGGGCTCCAGCTTCAAGGAACACCGGACGTCTTCAAAGCCATCGCTGCAAGGACCTTTTCGAGCGCACCCACCTCGGCTGCTGTTCGCAGCAACTTCTTTCGCGAAGGGTTCCCGGCTTAGCCGTCGATGTGCGTGGGCGGGTCGGCCAAGCCAAGATCCCCAGGGTGCTGGTCGGGGCCCATCACATCGCAGTGCCTGTCGGGCACGAGGAAAGAACTGGCGCCGCTGTAGATCAAGTGGGGAACTGCCACGCAACGTTGCCAGGTGCCGTCAGGCTGGACGGGCCCATCGCACTTGCTGATAACGGGTCCTCCGTACTGGCAGCCGGCACTGGCCTGCGGCGCTGCCGCGATCAGCTCTGCGGCCATCAGCGCGGCAGCCAGCCCTCCGACGATGCAGCGCTTCATGATTGTCTCCCGTCACATCGCCGCTGGGGCGTTGCCGAGTAAGCAACGAATGACGCTACCGCTTAGGTAACTGGTTTTTGCTGCCTTTGAGTTGTATCCGAAGGCGGCAAGATCGACTAATCCGTAGCATGATGCCGACCATGAAGCACTTGATGACTATGGCGCTGATCGCCATCGCCATGCTGACCGCGCCGACAGGCCACGCCGACCCTGATCCCCACAAGCCCGACGTGGGTGCCAATTTCTGCCCGGGTGGCGCCTCGCCGGGCCCCCCCGAGGCCTACTGCGACGGCGTGCCCTACGCGGACGGCACCTACTGGCACGCCATGCAGCGCGTCTCGGGCGGGAACAACTCCTTCGTGGTGGTGCAGTGCGTCAAACAAGGTCACTGGCCGCAACCGCCTGTGGCGCTACCGGCACCGCCTGGCGGCTGCACCGCGGAATGACAAACGGCGGCTAGGCCGGGATTGGTGAAACCCCAACGCCCGGAATGTCATCGATACCGTCAGAAGCTGAACAGGTCAGGTTACCTAAGCTAAAGACGACCCGTCGGTCAACCCCGCAAGAAACTCAGTCAAGCCGGGACGCCTGGTAGTGCTTGATGTGCCAGCCGTCGTCCGCGCGTTGAACCAGCACGCTGAGATAGACGCTCACCGTGGGTCGATCGGTGAACGAGAAGTCAACATGGTGGTAGCCGAGCACGAGATCCTCAGCGAGGCGGCGGGTTTCGAGGATCCGGTAAGCCGCCGTCATCCCGAGGGGTTGGGAATCGTAGTAGGCGGCGACGCCTTCGCGTCCCACACTGTAGGGACGCAGTCCCTGGAAGATCGCGTCGTCGGCGTAGCAGGACGCGACCCGCTGCGGTTCGTGCGCGTCGACCGCTGCCTTCCATTCGTCGAGCACGCCGCGCAGGATTAATTCGTCGTCTGCCGTCGCGTTCATCAACGTTCTCCACTCAAAAAGTAATCTCGGATAACGGCGCCACCGTATCGTGACGGCACACGCGGAGGAAGCGATGACGACACCACCACAGCGAGTCGCGATCATCACCGGCGCGTCGCAAGGAATCGGCGCTGCGCTGGTGACGGCCTACCGCGAGCACGGATACGCAGTCGTCGCCAATTCGCGATCGATCAGGCAATCCGATGACCCAGGCGTCGTCGGCGTGCCCGGCGATATCGCCGACCCCGCAACGGCTGAACAGGTGGTGACCACCGCCGTCGATCGGTTCGCCCGGGTGGATTCCCTGCTCAACAACGCCGGCGTCTTCGTCTCCAAACCGTTCACCGAATACACCGCCGAGGACTTCGAATTCATCACTGCGGTCAACCTGCGCGGGTTCTTCCACATCACCCAGCGCAGCATCAGCCAAATGCTCGCTCAAGGCGACGGTGGCCACATCGTCAACATGACCACGACCTTGGCGGAGCGCGGCAGCACCGCAGTTCCCGCCGCGATGGCGGCGCTAACCAAAGGTGGCCTCGCGTCGGTGACGAAGTCGCTGGCCATCGAGTACGCCGCCCACGGGATCCGCGTCAACGCGGTTTCGCCGGGCACGATCAAGACACCCATGCATGCAGCCGACAACTACGAGACCCTCGCCAAACTGCATCCGTTGGGCCGCGTGGGCGACATCGACGACGTGGTGCACGGCGTGATGTATTTGGAGACAGCACCTTTCGTCACCGGTGAGTTTCTGCATGTCGACGGTGGACAAAGCGCCGGAAACTGAACGCCCATCGACAGCTGATCGCACCAGGCAGTCAAGCGATTCGCGTCGACGAAAGACCTGCTCTAGCGTGGCGGCATGCCGTTCATTTCTGGGATGCCGGTGTCGCAATGGCGGCGCGAAGTACTGCGAACCAATTTCTGGATGGTGCCAAGCCTGGAGGTGCTCGCATCGATCGCGCTATTTTGGGCCACCTTGGAGGTAGATCGCGCCGTCTACCACGGAACCCTGCGGCTGCCCGCATGGGTGGAAGCCGGCAGCGCGGACACGGCGCGCGAGATTCTCCTCGCGGTCGCCGCAGCGATCATGACGGTCATCGGCATCAATTTCTCGGTCACGATCGTCACGTTGACGCTGGCATCGACGCAGTTCGGACCCCGGATGTTGCGCAACTTCATCCGCGATCGCGGGACTCAGCTCACGCTGGGCACGTTCGTGGCGACAGCCGTGTATTGCGTCCTGGTGCTGTTGGCGATCGGCCCCGCCGAGCACGGCGTATTCGTGCCGCACTTTTCCGTCTCGGTGGTATTCCTGCTGGTGCTGGTCGATCTGGCCGTGCTCATCTACTTTCTCCACCACATCGCCATCCAGATCCAGCTGCCCTTCGTCATCGCCAGTATCGCCGGTGATTTGACGCGCTACCTCGGGGTGCGAAAGCCCGACATCCGGATGTCCACCGCAGATGATCCGGATGACACCGAACAAATCGCTGCGCTGATCGACACCATCGCGTCGTCCGGCGCGAAGATCCGTACCCCCAAAGGCGGCTACCTGCAGGCCATCCGCTACGACATGTTGATTCGCGCCGCGTCTGCCGCCGACGCGGTGGTGCACATGCCCTATCGGCCGGGAAACTTCTTGGTCGAGGACGGTGAACTCGCCGGCGTGTGGCCGCCCGAGGCCGCTGACCGCATTACCCGCTGCCTGAAACGCGCGCAGATCACCGGTCCGGTCCGCAACCTCGCCCAAGATCCCGCCTTCGGCATCGACCAACTGGTCGAGATCGCCATTCGGGCACTCTCTCCGGCGGTCAACGACACCTACACCGCGCTGACGTGCGTGGACTGGCTCGGCAACACGCTGTGCAAGCTCGCGCGGGTGTGGACACCGGCACCGGCGTACTACGACCGCGCCGGCGCCATCCGCGTCATCTGCGAGCAGGTCACTTACGAAAATTTGGTGCAACGCTCCTTCGACAAGGTCCGCCAGGCCAGCAGCGGCATGCCCGCCTTGCTGATGCGTCAACTCGAAGCTCTCAAAGCGATCATGGAGCAGACCACCGACCCCGCCCAGGCCCGCGTACTGATGGACGAAGCCGAGATGATCCAGCGCGCCAACCTCGAATCCGTGCATGAAGAGTTCGACCGCGCCGCCGTGGAGGGCCGCTTCAGCGCCGTCGCCAGCGCGTATACCCGGCTGAGCGACTTGGCCGAAAGTTACCCGCAACCGCAGCACCAACTGCAGCTGGCCGCAGACTCCGACCGCACATGACCTCTGCCCAACTTCTTCGTGATCTGCTGGGTTGTTCGCGGCCGACCAGCATTGTGGATATCGGCGCGAACCCCGTCGATGGACATCCGCCCTACAAGGAGATGCTCGATTACGGGCTGTGCACGGTCACCGGGTTCGAACCGCAAGAACGCCCGCTCGCCGTTCTGGAGCAGCACAAGGGGCCGCTGGAGCGATACCTCCCGCAGGTCGTGGGCGATGGCCGCGAGCATCGTTTGAAGATCACTCAGGCCGAAGGTATGACCAGCCTTCTCACGCCTGACCCGAATCAGCTTCGGCTATTCAACGGATTCCCGGGCTGGGGTTCGGTCGTCGAAGAGCGCGACGTTCAGACCCATCGTCTCGACGACCTCGACATCGATGAGTTCGACCTGCTCAAGATCGATGTCCAGGGCGCGGAGCTGATGGTGTTCCAAAACGGCCGAGAACGACTGCGCGACGCTGTCGCGGTACACACCGAAGTGTCGTTCGTGCCGCTGTACTTGGGTCAGCCCACGTTCGGTGAGGTGGACGGCGAGTTGCGATCGCAGGGATTCGTGCCGCACTCGATGCCGATGTTGAAGCAGTGGGCGATTGCGCCGACGGTGTTCGGCGACAACCCCTATACGCCAGGCAATCAGGTACTCGAGGCCGACATGGTCTACGTCCGCGACATCGCGCACCCGCAACAGATGACCAGCGACCAGCTCGCGCAGCTGGCGATGATCGCGTTTCACATCTACGGATCAGTCGACCTTGCCGTGTTCTGCATCATCGAATTGCAACAGCGCGGGCGCGCACCGGATGACGCCGTCGACAGGCTGATGCAACTCTTCGAGTAGCGATCCTCAGTTCACGGCGCCGCGGGTCACTTGCGGCGCGGGCGCTGCCCGATGCCGGGATAGCAGGCGCGCGGCTTGGCCGGGTGCACCGAGTTGGAGCATTGCAGCCAGCGCCGTTTCGAGAATGACTTCTTGTTGAACACGGCTACCGCCGATCGACGGAAGCCCGGCCAGCGATTCGAGCAGATAGTCGAGCGCCGCGCGCGGCTCCCCGGCCGTCGACGCGATCAGGCCTTCGCCGATGAGGCGCAACGTCGTTGCCTGCGCATCGGTGGCACCCGGAACATCGATCGCGCGGATCGCGGCCGGATCATTGGCTGCGGCCAGCACGAGCAGCGCGTGGAACGCGATGAACGGCGTTTGCGGCGCATACGCGAGTGAATCGGCCTCGGCGAGCACCCGCATCGGATCGGGCGGAGTGACCCAGTCCGGGTGCAGCCGCGCACGCCACGCGAGTGAACCCGCATCGACGAGACACCGCACGCCCTTGGACTGCGGCGGCGCGAGAAACGCGTTGTACCGGCGGGCTGCGGCGGCGGCGTCGCCCATCGCAAGCTCGTGCAGCGCGGCATGCCATTGAAAGTGCGGAACGTAACGCTGCGTGCTGCCGTCGCCCGGGATCCAGTCCGTCAGCCATTTCAGCCCGGCTCCATGCGCGTCGGTCTCGTAGTGCACGTGCGTCAGCGCATGCGCCGCGTTCCCATTGCCCGGATCGAGTTCGAGTGCGGCGTCGGCCAGGTCGGCGGCGTCGTACCAGAGGCCCTGCTCGGTGCGGCCGTAGGCGCGCAAGCCGAGATACCACGGCGCCTCGCCGTGCACACCGGTGAACCGCTCGACGTACTGCCACGCGTCCGGCAGCGCGTCGCCGGCCCCTGCGAACGCGATCGACGGCGCGAGCACCAGCAGCGCGACGGCGTCGTTCGGGACGCGGTCGAGATGGTCGATGAGTGCGTCGGTACCCGCGGCGTTTCCGTTCTCGCACCACGTCGCGATGGCCTCGACGTGGCTGCGGTCCTCGTCGCTGCCGTGGGCAAGCGCCGCGCGCGCCCGAGCGAGATGGCCAGCGACCGCGTCGGGGCCGCCCGCGCGGTCGGGCCGTTCGGTGGCGATCATCGCGAGCGCGACATGCGCACGCGCGTGCTGCGGATCTTCGGCGACCGCGGCGGCGAAGGCGACCGACGCGCCGTCTTGGACGGCGAGCAGGCGACGCACACCCTCGGCATACGACGCAGGCGCGCCAGTCAATTCCGGCGCCGTCGTGATGAGACTGGCTGCCCGCGCCGGACGGTCGCGGGTGTCGTCGGCGAGCAACTCCGCGATGGCAGCCGCTTGGGCACGGATTTCGGGAATCGCAGTGGTCTCCCACTCCTCACCCTGGCGGATCGAGCCGAGACACACGACGTCCTGGACGGTGGCACCGGTCGCGTCGATCAGGTAGCCGTCCGCATCGAGTCGCACGCCTACGCCGCACGGGTGCAGCGATGCGACATCGGTGGCCAACAAGTTCGCCCAGAGCGCGGAGCCTTGCAGGGACCGCCGATCCCACGCCGTGCCGGCAGCGACGACCACCGCGTCACCGCGCCGACGCACTGACCGGTCACTGGTTGTCACCACCAGTTCGACGCCACTCCCGCGCAGCGACACGTCGGCGACCTCGCCCGCCTCAATGCTCAGTCGGCCACCGTCGATCTCGGCTTGAACCGCATCGGCGATCGAGGGCGGCATGCGGTGGCGAAGGACGTCCCACTGCCGCAAGTCCTCGCGCAGGAACCGGCGCTGGTCCTCCCACCCCAACGACCGCCACAGCTGGGCGGTACGCGGCCGCATTGCGTCGATCACTCGTCGCCAGTCCACACCGGCGACGCGAGCGTGCACGAGATCGGCAGCGAGCGCGGTGCGCAACTGCTCGAGTGAGACCTCGGCAGCCAGCGCATCGAGGTTAGGCAACTCCGCCGGCGCGCCGGTGGCGCGGAATCGGCGCGGAAGCGTGCCGTTGCGCGACAGCAGCGTGACCGTGGCGCCGCGGGCAATGAGATGCAGCGCGACGTCGACGCCAGTGAGGCCCGAGCCGATCACCAAGACGCTGGCGGGCCTGCGCGCGCCAAGAGCCGTAAGCGCGCCAGGCGCCCACGGATCCACCACAACCTTGCCGTCGGCGCCGGCGGCCAACACCGGAGCGAATGCGCGTTCCAACGAGTCGGGCATGCCACCCTCGGGACGCCCGGTCGCGAGCACCACGGCATCGGCCGACAACGAGCGTCCATCGCTCAGCGCTATGCGCGCGGGAGCGCCGGGCGTCAACCCCAGCACCTCGGCGGTCTCGATCCGCACGTCGGCGGCCGCGAGCTGATCTTGCAGGTAGCGGCCGTAGGCAAGGCGCGGCGCGAAGCTTTCCACCGGCGTGACAGCGCGTTGCTCGAGCCAGCGACAGAAGTGATCGGGATCGTCTGGCCATGCCGACATGCGCTGCGCGGGAACGTTCAGCAAGTGGGTGGGGTCGTCGGTGCCGTACGCCGCGCCGGTACCGGGACGACCGGACGCGTCGATCAGCGTGATCTGCGCGTCGGGTTTGCGGCGCCGCAGATGCACCGCGGCCAGCACACCGGCGGCACCACCACCCACGACCGCGACGCGCATCATGGCGGAAGGCTATATCTGGAAGGCGTTACAAGCTGCCCAAGTCGTCGGGGACGTCGACAGCATGCTGGCGCAGCGCCTCGAGCGGCACGACATCGAGGGTCCGCTCATGCGTGGACGCCAACACCACCGGAGCGGCGAAACCGTCGCGGTAGGCCAGCAGCCAGTTGCCCGCGGTGACGCACCAGCGGTCCCCCGGTACCAGGCCGGGAAACTTGAACTGCGGCATGGGCGTTGAGAGATCGTTTCCGATCACGCGCTGGTGCTCCAGGAATTCGGCCGTCACGACGGCGCAAATCGTGTGCAAGCCCAGATCCTCCGGTCCGGTCGCACAGCAGCCGTCCCGGTAGAAGCCGGTGAGCGGCTCACTACTGCACGGTTCCAGCGGACCGCCCAACACGTTGCGCTCAGACATTGCTCCAGTATCCAGCACTAGCGCCGAGCCGCTAATGGATCGCGCCTACCAGCTCGGCCACCCGCCGGACTTGATCAAGATCGGAACTGGTTGGGATGAGCTGGATTTCGTCGGTGCCGACCGCTTGGAACTTCCGCAGAACGGCAATCAGCTCGTCCTCGCTGCCGGCAAATCCGGTGGTCGGCGCCATCGCGTCGATGTACTCGGCCGGTATCCAATTCATGTAGCGCCGTAGATGCCTGTGCACTTGGTGTCGGGCGTCGTCGACCGGGCCGAGCGCGAACCAGAATGACGTGGCCAGGTGTGGCTTGGGCTTGCCGGCCTCGGCCCATGCCGCGCGCGCCACGTCGAACAGCTCGGTCTGCTTAGCGACGTCGAGG
This sequence comes from Mycobacterium sp., assembly GCA_035642975.1. Lineage (GTDB taxonomy): Bacteria > Actinomycetota > Actinomycetes > Mycobacteriales > Mycobacteriaceae > Mycobacterium. Next base: position 6,882 of record DASQRI010000019.1, on the reverse strand, counting down.
TCCAACGTGGTGCCGGCCAGCCCGTCGGCCCACGCCGCGGCGCTGCGCAGGGTCTTGGGCCCGATCGTTCCGATCAGCAACGGGGGCCCGCCCGGCTGAACCGGCTTCGGCCCGACTGGCAGCCGTGACTCCGTGGTCTTCTCCCCCGCCCACACCCGTTTCATGACGGCGACCCGCTCGGCCATGCCGCGCATCGTCTGTGTCGCGGGATCCGCGCCGACGGCGTGATAGTCCTCGATGCGGCCGCCGATGCCGATGCCTGCGGTCAGCCGCCCGCCGCAGAGCATGTCGCCGGTCGCCAATGCTTTGGCCAGCATGACCGGGTCGTGCAGTTGGGGCACGATCACCGTCGTCACCAGCCGGACTCGATCGGTCCACGCGGTCAGCGCGCCCATCAGCGTCAACGTTTCCGGGTTGTCGAAGGCCATCCGCTCGCCCCAGCACAGCGACGAGAACGGGCCGTCGTCGACGGCGCGGGCCCAGTCCCGTAGCAGGCCGGCATCCAGGTCGGGCTCCATCACCGGCATCGTCATCGCTATCTGCACGAGCGCGATTCTGGCATGCGGACCTGCGGACTGCTCTGGGCCGACGGTTGTCGACGTGGCACCATCACTTGGATGGGAATCACCACCAACTCGATTGCGCATGTGCGGCTGACCGTCACCGATATCGAGCGGTCGCGACGGTTCTACGAGAGCGTCTTCGGCTGGCCCATTCTGATCGAGATGCCCGACAACGCCGACGAGGCGACCCGCAGCCAGCTCGCGTTCCTGTTCGGCGGTGTCATCTACGACATGGGCGGCGCGCTGATCGCGCTGCGGCCGGTTGCCACGGACCGTTTCCACGAGGACCGCTGCGGCCTGGACCACGTCGCGTTCAGAGCGGTCGACAAGGCCGAATTAGACGCTGCAGCAGAGCATCTTGACGAGTTGAGCATCGACCACGAGCCGGTCAAGGACATCGGACCGTCCTACATCCTGGAGTTCCGCGACCCGGACAACATCGCCTTGGAGCTGACCGCGCCGAAGTAGACTGGCAAGCACAATGCCTATCGCTTTCAACCACACCATTGTCGCCGCCCGCGATAAGCGGGAGTCGGCGGAGTTTCTCGCCGAGCTGTTCGGGTTGCCCAGCCCGGTGCCCTTCGGCCCGTTCATGACCGTCGCGCTCGAGCACGGCGCGACCCTCGACTATGCCGATGTACCCGACGGCGAGGAGATCCGGTCGCAGCATTATGCATTCCTGGTCTCTGAGGATGACTTCGACGCGATCTACCGCAAGATCCAATCCCGCGGGCTGCAGCATTGGGCGGACCCGGGCCGCCAACGTCCCGGCCAGATCAACACCCGCGACAACGGGCGCGGGGTGTACTTCCCCGACCCGGCCGGACACGGCATGGAGATCCTCACCCGGCCCTACGGCTCGGGCAGCTAGCCGCTGCGGGACGGCGAGCAGTCCCCCGCAAGCGGGAGGTCCCCCGGCAAAAGCCCCGCATGAAACCGCCCCGCCCCGGCGTGTCGGGGACTTTTGCGTCTGCTCGCGCAATTACCCCGCGCTCCGCGGGCCGTGGCGCCTTTTTTCCTGGTCGCGATAGTCGGCCGCCAACCGACCGACGTGCTTGGGCAGGGCGCCGGCCGCGACGTCGGAGATGGTCGTCTGCTCCAACACCGAACGCATGCTGGCCCGCAGCGCCCGCCAGAGGTCGGTCAGCGCCTCGGTCGGACCCGAGTAGGGCAGATCGCCCAATCCGATGTCGCGGACGCTGGCCAGCGGGCCGTCGATGCAGCGCAGCACGTCGGCAATGCTGATTTCGGCACCGGGACGGGCCAATTCGTATCCACCGTCGCGACCGCGATGGCTGCGCACCAGCCGATCGTTGCGCAGGTCGGACAGGATGTCGACGAGGAACTGCGGCGGGATGCCCTGGGCGTTGGCCAGGTCGTCGGTGGTGACCCGCACGCCCTCGTCGAGGGTGGCCAACTGGACCATCGCGCGCACCGCGTATTCCGCCTTGGCCGACATTCGCATTGACACGATTCTTCCACTGACGCCGGCTCAGCCGGTGACGGCGAGCACCGCGTCGGCGTATTCGCGGCGGCACACCACGAGATCGGGCAGCAGCGGATCGCGCCGGTTGTATTCCAGCGGTGAACCGTCGATGCGCGACGTGTGCAAGCCGGCCGCGCGGGCCACCGCGACCGGCGCCGCCGAATCCCACTCGTACTGCCCGCCAGCGTGAACATAGATATCGGCCAATCCCTGAATGACCGCGGCGACCTTCGCGCCGGCCGAACCCATCTCCACCAGCGCGCCGTTCAGCTGGTCGCGGACCTGCAAAGCGATCGCCGGTGGTCGGGTGCGTGACACCACAATCCGGGGCGCTCCGGTGTAGGCCGGTGGCGGGGCGGGGTCGGGTGTGGCCAGCGTGACGCCCGCCGCGGGAAGCGCAACCGCGCCGGCGACGAGCTCGCCGGATTGCCACAGCGCGACGTGCACGGCCCAGTCTTCGCGGCCGAGTTCGGAGAACTCCCGGGTGCCGTCCAACGGGTCGACGATCCATACCCGCTCGGCCGCCAGGCGCACCGGGTCGTCGACGCCCTCTTCGGAAAGCACCGCGTCATCCGGGCGTTCGCCGGCCAGCGTCTCCATCAGGTAATCGTGGGACCGCTTGTCCCCCGCTGCTTTTCGTTCGGCTTCGGTGGCGTCGGCGAGTTCCTCGCGTACCGCGAGCAGCAGCCGGCCGGCTTCGGTGGCCAGCCGCGCGGCTACCGCGTGATCGCTCAACTCCGGGACTCGATCAGGTCGACGACTTGCTGCGCGAGCTCGTCGAGGCTGCGGTCCGGCGTGAGCCGCAGGTCGGGATTCTTCGGCCGCTGGTATGGACTGTCGATGCCGGTGAAGTGGGTGATCTCACCCGCACGCGCTTTCGCATAGAGCCCCTTGGGGTCTCGTCGCTCGCAATCCTCCAGCGGGGTGTCGCAGAACACCTCGACGAAGTCGAGCCCAGCGTCGGCATGCACCCGGCGGGCCAGCTCGCGATGCTCGGCCAGTGGGCTGATCGCCGGCACCAGCACAGTGTGACCAGAGTCGGCGATCAACGCCGACACGTGCGCCAGCCGGCGCAGGTTCTCGGCTCGATCGGCCATACTGAAACCCAGGTCGGCATTCAAACCGTGCCGCAGGTTGTCGCCGTCGAGAACATAAGCAGGGACGCCTTTTTCGAGCAGTTGCTGCTCGACCAGCATCGCCACCGACGACTTCCCCGAAGCCGACAGTCCGGTGAACCACACGGTCCGCCCCCGTGACATCCGATCCTCGGCGCTCACCAGCGAGCCGTGCCGCACCGTGTTCGGGCTCGACGAGCGACTCGAGACCTCCCGCAACACCATGCCTGCGGCCACGGTGACGTTGGTGTCGAGGTCGATCAGGATGAACGATCCGGTGCTGGCGTTGCGGGTGTACTCGTCGAGCAGTAGCGGCACCTGAGAGCGCAGCGAAATCCGGCCAAGTTCATTGAGCTGCAACGACTCCGCCGTCTTGTCGCGGTGCAGGGTGTTGACGTCCAGCCGGTAGTCCAGCGCGGTCACCCGCACCCGGGTGGTTCGGGTGGTGTGCTTGATCAGGTAGTCGCGCCCGGGTTGCAGCGCCGCGGCGTCGGCCATCCAACAGACGGTCGCATCGAACTCCTGGGTGACCCTCGGCGCATTGGTGGGCCGGGCGATCATGTCGCCGCGGGAGATGTCGATGTCGTCGGCGAGGCTCACCGAGACAGCCATCGGCGGAAACGCCTCTGACACTGGGCCGGTCGGCCCCTCGATCGCGGTGATCCGGCTGGGCTTACCGGTCGGCAGCACGATGACCTCGTCACCCGGACGCATCACACCGCTGGCGACCGTGCCGGCGTAGCTGCGGTGGTCCTGGTGATCGCGAGTCTGCGGGCGAATGACGTACTGCACCGGGAACCGGACGTCGACCAGATTGCGGTCGGCGGCGACGTAGACCTCTTCGAGATGCGACAACAACGCCGGCCCGTCGTACCAGGAGGTGTGGTCTGACTTGGTGACCACGTTGTCGCCGTGCAACGCCGACATCGGGATGGTGAGCACATCCTGCACGTCCAGGCGCGTGGCGAAGGCATGGAACTCGTCGCGAATCGCATCGAAAGCGTCTTTGTCCCAGTCGATTAGGTCCATCTTGTTGACGGCGAGCACGATGTGCTCGATGCCCAACAGCGAAGCCAGGAAGGTGTGCCGACGAGACTGCTCCAGCAGGCCGTGCCGTGCGTCGACCAGCACGATGGCCAGCTGGGCGGTCGACGCGCCGGTCACCATGTTGCGGGTGTACTGGATGTGGCCCGGGGTGTCGGCGATGATGAATTTGCGCTTGGGAGTGGCGAAGTAGCGGTAGGCGACATCGATCGTGATGCCTTGCTCTCGCTCGGCGCGCAGGCCGTCGGTGACCAGTGACAGGTCGGTGTATTCGTGGCCGCGGTCTTTCGACGTGCGTTCCACCGAGGCCCACTGATCGTCCATGACGGCCTTGGAGTCGTACAGCAGCCGGCCGATCAGTGTCGACTTGCCGTCGTCGACGGAGCCGGCCGTTGCGATGCGCAGCAATGTGGTCGGCATCAGAAGTACCCCTGCCTCTTGCGATCTTCCATGCCGGCCTCCGAGATCCGGTCGTCCGCTCGGGTGGCTCCCCGTTCGGTCAGCCGTGACACCGCCGTCTCGGCGACGACCTCGGCGACGGTGGCGGCGTTGGATTCCACGCAGCCGGTGCAGGTGACGTCGCCGACTGTGCGGAACCGCACGGTGGCCTCGAACACCTTTTCGTCGGCGCGCGGCTGCAGGTGGCGGTCGACGGCGAGGAGCATGCCGTCGCGCTCGAAGACTTTGCGCCGGTGGGCATAGTAGATCGACGGCAGCTTGATCTTCTCGGCGCCTATGTAGGACCAGATATCGAACTCGGTCCAATTGGACAGCGGGAAGACGCGGATGTGCTCACCCTTGTGGTGCCGGCCGTTGTAGATGTTCCACAGCTCGGGCCGCTGCGCCTTGGGGTCCCACTGACCGAACTCGTCGCGGAAGCTGAACACCCGCTCCTTGGCGCGCGCCTTCTCCTCGTCACGCCGGGCGCCGCCGAACGCGGCGTCGAACTTGTTCTCCCGGATCGCACGCAGCAGCGTGACGGTCTGGATCGGGTTACGCGACGGGATGGTCTCGACCACCCGGCCGGCGTCGATGTCGTCTTGCACCTTGGCGATCACCAGCCGAACCCCGGTCTCGTCCACCAGCTCGTCGCGGGTGGCGATGACCTCGTCGAAGTTGTGGCCGGTGTCGACGTGCATCACCGGGAACGGCAGCCGACCGGGGCGAAAAGCCTTAAGCGCCAAATGCAGCATCACGATCGAGTCCTTGCCACCGGAGAACAACAGAACCGGGCGCTCAAACTCGGCGGCCACCTCGCGGATGATGTGGATGGCCTCGGCCTCCAGCGAGCGCAGATGACTCAACTCGTATTGCCCCGCCGCCGGGCTGGCCGTCGTCTCTTGGCTGGTCATCAATCCCTCAATCTCAGGTAAAGTAGGTAGAACTGGTCAGGATTATGAGCATTACCCAGTATGAAACCAGCCCGGCTCGGCGCTGTCAACATCCCTCCGGCGCCGAGCGTGAAACCGTTGCGAAAATTCGCATGATTTCTCGCAACAGGTTCACGCTCGGCGGTCCCAGGCTGCTGATACCCGCGCGATTACGCCGCCTTCGGTGTCTCCGGCGGTCACCCGAACGTGGATCCAGCCAAGGTCGGCCAGGGCTTCGGCCCGCTTGATGTCCTTGGTGAATTGTCGACGGTCGGTCCAGTGGTGGTCGCCGTCGTACTCGACGGCCAGTTTGATCTGCTCCCAACCCATATCGAGGACCGCGACGAGCTGGCCGTACTCGTCGTAAACGGGAATCTGGGTCTGCGGCGCAGGAAAGCCGGCGCGGACGAGGGCCAACCGAAGCCAACTTTCTCGGGGCGAGTCGGCGCCGGCATCCACCAGACTCACAGCGGCACGCGCACGCCGGATGCCCCGTCGGCCCTTGTAGCGGTCGGCGAGAAGCTGGACGTCGGCCATCTTGAGATCCGTGGCACGAGCCAGCGCGTCAATGGCCGCGACGGACCTTTGGATGGGATAGCGACAGGCAAGGTCGAGGGCCGTCCGCGCCGGATTGGTCACCTGCACGCCGCCGGACGAGGTCGCCTCGTCGTCGTCGATCCGATCAGACCAGGTCCGGATCATCGGCGGAGCGTGACGATTCTCGTAGATGAGCTCCGCAGGGCGATTGACGTCGACCCATCGAGCGCCATGCAACGCCGAAGCCGAATAGCCGGCAACCACGCCGCGTCGCTGAGACCACAGCCACGCAGCATGGGCTCGCAGGACGGCCGTGAGTTCAATGCCGTGAGCAAGGAAGACGTCGCGATGAATCGCCCTGAACCTCGTCCGCAATTCGTAGGGCCTCACAGCGCCCGCGGCGACGGCCTCGCTGCCGATGAATGGTGCATCCACGGGGACGAGTGTCCTGCGCGCGACCGACACCTCGTCGAGCGTGAAACTGTTGCGAAATTTCGACGCATTTCTCGCAACGGTTTCACGTTCGACGCAAGAAAACGCCCTAGAGGGTGACTTCTTCGAGCTTGCCGGTGCCGACGTCGAAGATGAAGCCACGCGCCGACGTGTGCTTGGTGACGAACGGGCTGTTCTCGATGCGATGCAGCGACTGACGGACGTCCTCGGCCAGGTCGGGGAAGGCCTCGGCGGACCAGGGCGGTTTGACCCCGGTCTCGTCCTGGATGGCGCGCTTGAAGTCGTCGTCGCTGAAGGTCAGCATCCCGCAGTCG
>DASQRI010000018.1:0-5857 GCA_035642975.1 Mycobacterium sp. | reverse complement strand
CGACTTCATCGTCCCAGGACGGCATAAGCTCGTTTCCTTCCTGCTCGGTCAGCTGAGGATTGCCGATAATTCCTTGGCCGCCTTGATAACCGCGTCTTTGCCACGCAGCACGACGTCTTCGCGGTGCGAGATCAGGTTGATGCATGTCGGCGGTGAAGGCGGGTCGCGATGCACCGCGACCGCCAAACCGTATGTGTTGGGCTCGATCTCGCCGTGCGTGATCACCCACCCCTGGTCGCGAGCCTCGGCGACGAGGTCGCGCTCGTCCGGGCGTGGCGGCAGGCTGGCCAGCAACGCGATGCCTGCGGCGCCGCGATCGATCGGATAGCGGCTGCCCTCGTGGAACGCCAGTTGGTAGGCGACCTGGGTGGGAACGATCACCGCGACGGCCACCTGGTGGTCGCCCTCGGCCACCAACAGCGAGACCGTGGTGCCCAGGTCGTCGGCCAGGGCGCGCAGCGTCGGCACACTCAGCTGGCGCACATTGCGATCGAACGACGCGCCGAGAACCGCCAGGCCCGCGGCCGGCCGGTAGCGGCCGTCTTCACCTTTGGCGACGAACCGGAACTGGGCCAGCGTGGCGAGCAGACGATAGGCGATCGTCCGATGCACACCGACGCCGTCGGCGACCTGTTGCACGGTCAGCCCCGCCGGCGCGTCGGCCACCAATTGCAGCGCACTGAGTCCCCGGGCCAGCGTTTGCGAACCGGGCGCCGTGGTCGGCTGGGTCTCCCGCATGTCAGCGCCTTGACAGACAACGGGTAGAGAGTGATGCTCTATACATAGTGCACATTGATGTGCGATTTTAGCACACGATGTTGACCGGAAACGAGAACGGAATTTCCCCGGGACGGGTAAGAGAGGAACCGGTGGCCGAGCACGAGAGTGTGTGGAGTGATCTCCAGGGCGTGGCCTTCGAACAGGGCTACCTGGACGCCGACGGGGTACGTACCCGGTACCTGCGCGCCGGCGACCCGTCGAAACCGGTGCTGATGATGTTGCACGGATCGGGCGGGCACGCCGAGGCCTATGTCCGCAACCTGGACGCGCACGCCGAGCACTTCTCGACGTGGTCGATCGACATGTTGGGACACGGCTACACCGACAAACCCGGTCACCCGCTCGAGATCGGCCACTATGTCGATCACCTGCTGGCCGTGCTGGCCGCCATCGGCGCCGAGCGCGCCCACCTGTCCGGTGAATCACTCGGCGGCTGGGTTGTCGCCCGCGCCGCCGTCGACCATCCCGACAAGGTCGATCGGCTGGTGCTCAACACGGCTGGCGGTTCGCAGGCCGATCCCGAGGTGATGCAGCGGATCATCACCCTGTCCATGGCGGCCGCCGAAGACCCCACCTGGGAAACCGTGCAGGCGCGGATCAAGTGGTTGATGGCCGACAAGTCCAAGGGCTATGACGACCTCGTCGCGAGCCGGCAACGGGTCTATCGCCAGCCGGGTTTCGTCGCGGCGATGCGCGACATCATGGCGTTGCAGGACCCCGAGATCCGGGCCCGTAACCTGCTGGGCCCGAAAGAGTATAGGTCGATCACCGCCCCCACATTGGTGTTGTGGACCAGCGATGACCCGACCGCCGACGTCACCGAGGGCCGCCGAATCGCGTCGATGATCCCCGGCGCACGTTTCGAGCTGATGCCCGGTTGTGGCCACTGGCCGCAGTACGAGGACGCCAAGACGTTCAACCGCTTGCATCTCGACTTTCTGCTGGGCCGCTGAGCGTGACCGTGGACCAGGATGTGGATGTCGACGTTGTCGTGGTCGGCGCAGGCCCGGTCGGTCTGACCCTGGCCAATATCCTTGGCCTGCGAGGTGTTCGCACACTCGTGGTCGAGGAGCGGGAATCCCTGATCGACTACCCTCGCGGTGTCGGGCTGGACGACGAGTCGCTGCGGACCTTTCAGGCGATCGGTTTGATCGACCGTGTCCTGCCGCATACCGTGCCCAACCAGATCCTGCGTTTCGTCGACGCCAAGCGTCGGGTGCTCGCCGAAATGGCGCCGCCAGACGCCTGTTTCGGCTGGCCCAAACGTAACGGCTTCGTGCAGCCACTCGTCGACGCGGAGTTGCTTCGTGGCTTGGAGCGCTTCGAGCACGTCGAGATCCGGTGGGCCCACCCGATGGTCTCCGTCAGCGAGACCAACGACGCGGTGACCGTCGAAACCGGCGGCGACGGCGGCTCATCGGTCGTGCGCGCACGCTACGTCGTCGGCTGCGACGGTGGACGCAGCGCCACCCGCCGGCTGATGAACGTTTCTTTCGACGGCACCACATCGCCGACCCGCTGGCTGGTCGTCGACATCGCCAATGATCCGCTCGGACATCCCAACAGCGAAGTCGGCGCCGACCCGCAACGCCCCTACGCTTCGATCTCGATCGCGCACGGTATCCGCCGGTTCGAGTTCATGATCCACGCCAACGAAACCGACGAGCAGGCGGCGGATCCCGCGTTCCTCTCCCGCATGTTGGCCACGTTGGTCCCACATCCCGATCGGGTCGACGTGATCCGACACCGCCTATACACCCACCACTCCCGCATCGCCGGCGCGTTTCGCCGGGGACGACTGTTGTTGGCCGGAGACGCCGCGCACCTAATGCCGGTGTGGCAGGGGCAGGGCTACAACAGCGGCATCCGGGATGCGGCGAATCTCGGCTGGAAGCTGGCGGCAGTGGTGAACGGAGTCGCCGGCAACGCGCTGCTGGACACCTACGACGTGGAACGGCGCAAGCACGCCCGGGCGATGATCGACCTGTCCACGTTGGTAGGACGGGTCATCTCGCCGACCAACCGGCGAGTCGCCGGCGTACGCGACGTCCTGATCCGGTCGGCGTCAATTGTGCCCTCGCTCAAGCGATATGTCCTCGAGATGCGGTTCAAGCCGATGCCGCGCTACGAGCAAGGCGCGGTCGTGCACCCGCAGCCGGCCGACCCCGCTTCTCCGGTGGGCACACTGTTCATCCAGCCCGCCGTCGATACCCGGGAACGCCAGAACGTCTTGCTGGACGATGTTTTGGGTGACTGGTTCGGGATACTGTGCTGGAACAACAACCCTCGCGCAATCCTCGGTGCTCAGGCGTTTGCGCACTGGCAGCAGCTGGGCGCGAAGTTCGTTGCCGCGCGCCCGCAATCGCAGCTGCACTGGACCGGACATGACGACCCGGACGTGATGATCGTCGGCGACCGCACCGGGCGGCTCAAAGCCTGGTTCGACACCCACCGGGAATCCGTGTTGTTCTTGCGCCCGGACCGTTGCATCGCGGGCGCCTGCATTGCTCAACTCGCTCCCGAGATGAGTGCCTCGATCTTCGACGTCCTCACCTTGACACCGGGAGGCGGTGATTTTCAAAGTGCCCATAGCTCTGTGCTGTATATCCCACAGCCCGCTGCTGAATCTGCCAGGGCCGTCGCAGGACCTCCTTGATGACATCGACGGGGTGCTCACGCAGGCAAGGAAATTCGTGGAGAGCTTCGACCCGGAGCTCGTCGTCATCTTTGCCCCCGACCACTACAACGGCTTCTTCTACAAGCTGATGCCGCCGTTCTGCATAGGCACCGACGCACAGGGCGTCGGCGACTACGGCACTCACAAGGGGCCGCTGGACGTTCCGGAAGCCATCGCGGTCGGCTGCGCGAAAGCAGTCCTGTCGGCGGGCGTCGACATCGCCATCTCGGCGAGCATGGAAGTCGATCACGGCACCGTGCAACCGCTGGAGAAATTGTTCGGCGACGCCAGGGCGCATCCGGTGATACCGATCTTCATCAACTCGGTCGCCACACCGCTGGGACCCCTGCACCGTTGCCGGACGCTGGGCACCGCGGTCGGCAGCTATCTGGCCACGCTGAATAAGCGGGTGCTGGTAGTGGGTTCCGGTGGGCTGTCCCATGATCCGCCGGTCCCGACTTTGGCAACGGCGACACCGACGGTGGTGGAGCGGATCGTGCACGGTCGACCGATGACCCCCGAACAGCGACTGGCCCGGCAGACCGCGGTGATGGACGCAGCCAAGAGCTTTGCCGGTGGAGGGAGCGAACTTCAGCCGCTAAACCCGGAGTGGGATCACCGGTTCCTGGAAATCCTCGACGGCGGGCAACTCGAAACCTTGGATCAGTGGTCGAATTCGTTCATCGCCAACGAAGGCGGCAACTCCGCGCACGAAATCCGCACGTGGGTAGCCGCTTTCGCGGCGCTCGCGGTTGCCGGGCCGTACCAGACCGGGCTGCGTTACTACCAGCCGGCCCCCGAGTTGATCGCCGGCTTTGCGGTCAGAACGGCGGTGCCCGCGGCATGACATCGGCAGCACCGGCCAGCTCTCAAACCTTCGACCGCGTTGTTGACGTGCTGGTCGTCGGCTCCGGTGGCGGCGGCATGACGGCGGCGCTGGCCGCGGACGCCTCCGGTCTGGACACGCTCGTCATCGAAAAGTCCAGTCACTTCGGCGGTTCCACGGCGCTGTCCGGAGGCGGCATCTGGGTTCCCGGTGCGCCGGCCCAGCGGCGGGCAGGCTACACGCCGTCGCCCGACGACGTTGTGGACTACCTGCGGCGCATCACCGACGGGTTGGTCAGCGACGCGCGGCTAAGGGAGTACGTCGAGTCCGCCCCGCAGATGATGGAGTTCCTCGAACAGCTCAGCCCGTGGTTCGAGTTTGTCTGGAAGCCCGGCTACGCCGACTACTACCCGGAACTGCCGGGTGGTTCCGAACTCGGCAGCACGATCAACGTTCCACCGATCGATCTGCGCAAGCTGGGGGAGGACGAACAGCATCTGCTGGCGCCCTTGGCGCTGGCGCCGCGGGGAATCTGGCTGGGACCCAAAGAACTTCGGTCCTTCTACCAAGTGCGCCAGTCATGGGCGGGCAAGGGTGTCTTGGTCAAACTGTTGTGGCGCATGGTCAGGGCGCGCGTGTTCGGCGATCGAATCGCGGCGATCGGCCAGTCGTTGGCCGCGCGGCTGCGACTGGCGATGAAGGAGCGCGGCATCCCGCTGTGGCTGAACGCGCCGATGACCCAGCTGATCACCGGCGACGACGGATCGGTGACCGGCGCCCTCGTCGTGAAAGACGAGACCACACTGCGGATCTGCGCCAGGCGCGGGGTGATCCTCGCGACCGGTGGGTTCGACCACGACCTTGCCTGGCGCAAAGAGCACCAGCCGGTCGTGGATCAGGACTGGAGCTTCGGTAACCCAGCCGCCACCGGTGACGGTATCCGCGCCGCCCAGCAGGTCGGCGCCGCCGCCGACATGCTCGATGAGGCCTGGTGGTTTCCGGCGATCCAGTGGCCCGACGGCCGAATGCAGTTCATGCTCAACGAGCGCATGATGCCGTCACAGTTCATCGTCAACGGTGCGGGGAAACGGTTCATCAACGAGGCGGCTCCGTACATGGACTTCGGGCACGCAATGATCGAGGGCCAGAAATCGGGCATCACCCACATCCCTTGCTGGCTGATCACCGACCATCGATCCTTCAACCGCTACGTCGTCGCGGGACACCTGCCGATACCGAAGATCCCGGGTGCGCCGGTGCCCACCGGACGAAAGGTGCCCAAAGCGTGGTTGGAGTCCGGCGTCGTCAAGGCGGCCCGCAGCTGGGACGAGCTCGCCACCAAGATCGGGGTGCCTGCCGCGCAACTGTCGGACACCGCCACACGTTTCAACGAGCTGGCCCGCGGTGGCCACGACGACGATTTCAATCGTGGCGACAGCGTTTACGACAACTATTACGGAGACCCGACCCTGCCCAACCCCAACTTGCATCCGCTTGGCAAACCGCCCTACTACGCCTTTCGAGTCGTTCTCGGCGACTTGGGCACCTCAGGTGGTTTGTGCACTGACGAATAC